>NZ_JAGPXZ010000168.1:0-9497 GCF_018070305.1 Micromonospora sp. M51
GTGCCGACCACGCAGCCGGCGTACCGGCGACCGCTGCCCGGTCGGCACCGCGAACGGATCGGTGTGGTGGATCTCGGCACCCGGCTCATGATTCACGTGAAACATTGTGCCGCCCCGGCCCCGCGCCCAACCAAGGAAGCGCTCGTGCAGGTCGGCGGGTCGCCCGTGGAGCCGGGTGAGCTGAGCGCCGGCCTCCGTCATCAGGGCACCCAGGTAGACGAGCAGCCCCACCCGGTCGTGCCGGTACTCGGCGAGCAGCGCCAGCCGCGCCGGCTGGCACGGCCAGGGCGCCCCGCAGCCGCGACACCGCCAGAGCGGCCGCATCGGCAGGTGCGGCCTGCTCACCTCGGCTCTCCGGCCGTCCGGGGCGGTGGAGTCGCCCGCCTCCGGCGCGCTCCGCTCGCCGGAGGGCGATGCCCGAATGACCGTGATGCCGCTGAGTCATATTGATGCCTCAGGGGCATCACGCTCGCAGTGAGACACCGATCCCTGCGGCGTGCTCCGTCCGGTCGCTTGCGCGGTCTGGGGCCCGATCCGGCTGCCGGGCTGCGGGATTCACCAGCGACCACCGTTCGCCCGCCAGGTCTGCGCCGGGGTCAGCCAGCCGGCCCGGCCTGGTCGCGGCAAGGCGACCGTCGGCCCGTTCGCCCATGCGGGTGCTCGGTTCGGCGGGCCTGCCGAGCGCTCCGAGCCGGTCGCGCCCGGCACGGCCGGCGGTGCCGCAACCTTCTTCTTCCGGTACGACCACCGCGCTTCGTTCCTGCCCCGGATGAATCGGAACATGGCTCATCTCCTCCCGGTCGACGAGGGCCGCCCCGATCGGGGGGATGACCGGGGCGGCCCGAACGCAGGACCCAGTCGCCGGGACGTCGCCTCCACCGGCCGGGCCGCGTGCTCTCCACCCTGGACGGAAGGCGCGGACAGGGGAGGATGCCAGGGATTACTACGCAACGCAGTCACGTACTTACCGGAGAGGTAAGGATGAACGTCGAAATGTGGGTGCGGGCGTTGAAGGCCGCCCGAGCCGGTGCCGAGGTGTCCCAGGAAGCTCTGGCGGGCCTCACCAAGTGGAGTCCATCCACAGTGGCGGCCATCGAGACCGGCCGACGTCGACCGACAATGGAGTTCGCGGTCGCCGCCGACGAGGCCCTAGCCACCGGCGGCCTCCTCGCCGAACTGTTGCGTGCTGCCGATCGCCAGCGGCTGCCGACGTGGTTCGTTCCATGGCGCAATCATGAGGAGCAGGCGATCAGGCTCTGCGAGTTCGAGCCGTGCCTGATTCCGGGGCTCCTGCAAACCGAGGACTACGCCCGCGCGGTCATTTCCGCTGGTGGACTGAATCCCACCAAGGTGGTGGACGAGCTGGTCACGGTCCGGATGGAACGACAGCAGTTGTGGCAGCGGGCGGAGTCGCCGCAGTGCGTCTTCGTCCTCGACGAGACGGCTCTACGCCGCCCGGTCGGCGGGCCGGCGGTACTGGACGCTCAGCTCGGTCGGCTGATGGAACTCGCCGTCATGCCCAGCGTCAGGCTGCACGTCGTGCCACTCGACGCCGGTGCTCACGTCGGGCTGACCGGCGGCTTTCTGCTCGCTGAACTGCCCGACGGGGAACGGGTCACCTACGTTGAGGATGTCGCTCGTGGGCACGTCATCGACGACCCGGACGTCGTCCGTCTGATTGGTCGGAAATGGGATAGCCTGCTCGGCGAAGCACTCTCTACAAGCGCCTCGCTGGATCTGATCCGGAAGCTGAAGGTGACGCCATGACCGTTGCTCAACCCCGCTGGCGGACGTCGACCAGGTCCGGCGACACGGGCGGTGCCTGCGTCGAGGTGGCCGACAATTTGCCCGGCGTCGTGCTGGTCCGGGACAGCAAGGACCGTTCCGGCCCGATCCTCGCCTTCGCCCCGGGTGCCTGGCGCGGCTTCGTCGCCGACGCCGCCCAAACCCCGGGCCGCCGCGCCGGTTAACGGCGCGGGGTGACGGTGGCGAGCAGTTCCGGCATCCGGCGGTCCAGCACGTCGCCGGCCAGGTACGCGCCCAGCAGCGCCGCGCCGAGCCCGTAACCGGCGCCGACCGGTAGGGCCAGCCAGAGCCAGGCGTCACCGAGCAGCGCGGCGGCCACCACCATCGGCACCGCGGCGACCGCCGAGGCGAGCATGGCCAGCAGAGTGAGCAGCCCCTTCGTCAGGCCCGCGCCGCTGTTCATCGCGAACGGGTTGCTCGTCTCCGGCAGCGAGTACGCCCCGAGCACCGAGACCAGGCAGTTCACCGCCAGCCCGACGCCGTAGGTGGCGACCAGGGCACCGGCGGTCAGCCCGATCCAACCCGGTTCACCGAGCAGCAACGACAGCACCACCGCGACGACCGTCAACATCGGCAGGACGTACAGCGAGAAGGCCGTGATCCGGGCTCGCAGCTCGACCCGGCCGGGCACCCCGGCCACCACGTTCGCGGCGTACGCGCTGCCGTCGAAACCGAACTGGTTGGCCAGGGTGACGGCCGCGAGCACCCCCACGAAGACCATCGAGATGGTCACCACGACCGGTGAGCTGTCACTGGCAGCCGCGGTGAAGCCCTCGTCGCCGACGGCCGCGAAGTCCCCGCCGGTAACGTTGATCATCACTGGCACGAAGATGCCGACCACCGCGATGGTGATCAGGTTGGCCCGGCGGCGAGCGTCCCGCCACCAGTAACGGGCCTCCCGGGCGACCAGGGCACCGAACCGGTCCCGGCGGGCCCAACCGGCGACTCGGGGAAACAGCTGGGCGACCGCGCCACCGTCGACCCCTCGTCGTGCCGGGGCCTTACCGGCGCTCGCCGCACCCACCATCGCCGACTCCAGCGAACGGGACCACCAGGCCAGCAGGGCGACGAGCGCCACCACCGTGATCAGCAACTTGACCGGTGCCGCCCACACCCGCCCCTGGGCCACGTCGATGCCGGCGGTCCACGGCGCGCCCAGCGGCGTCCAACCGATCACCGTCGCCACACCTGCCAGCCGGTCCCAGTCCGCCTCGCGCAGCGCGGCGAGGCCGAAGATCTGCAACGGGCCGAGCAACGCGGCGACCACCGCCAACAGCACGGCCGCCAGGTCGCGGACCCGTCGGGACCGCAGCATGGTGGCGAAGGCACTGGTCACCGCCCGGCTGGCGGCCACACAGAGCAGCAAACCGGCGAGCACCCCCACGACGGCGACCACCCCCGCCGACCAGCCACCCAGCGACCAGGCGGTCAACACCAGCCCGGACGCCGCGACCAGCACCGCCACCACCGGGACGCTGATCAGGGCCGCCACGAACAGGCCGGTCACCAACGTGCGCCGGGGCAGTGGCAGCAGCGCGAACCGGGCCGGGTCGAGTGTCTCGTCCACGCCGAAGAAGACGAGTGGCAGCAGCAGCCAACCGAGCACCAGCAGCCCGCCGCCGGCCGCCGCGACCAGCACCGCGTACCGGCCGTTGTCGGTCAGGCCGGGCGCGGCGAAGAGGAAGAAGCCGCTGGCGGCGAACCAGAGCCCGAGCAACGCGCCGCCGATGAACATGGCGATCCGCCAGCCCTGGCCCCGAAAGTTGTTGGCCATCACCCGCAGCTTCAGCCGCACGAAGTGGCGGGCGGAGACCGGCCGTGCCGGCGCGGCGGGGGTGGCGTCAGCGCTCACCGGGAGAGCCACGACAACTCCTCGCCGGTCGCGGTGCGCCCGCCGACCACCTCGACGAAGACCTGCTCCAACGAACGGTCGCCACGGACCTCGTCGATCGTCCCGACCCGCTTGATGGTGCCGCTGGCGAGGATCGCCACGTGCGAGCAGAGCCGCTCGACGACCTCCATCACGTGACTGGAGAACACGACAGTGCCGCCACCGGCCGCGTAGCGGGTGAGGATGTCCCGGATCAGCGCCGCGGAGACCGGGTCGACCGCCTCGAACGGCTCGTCCAACACCAGCACCCGGGGGCCGTGCAGCAGCGCGCAGGCCAGGCCGATCTTCTTCTTCATGCCCGCCGAGTAGTCCACCACCAGGGTCCGACCGGCGTCGCCGAGCGCCAGCACGTCCAGCAGCTCGGCTGCCCGCTGGTCGACAACCGCCGGGTCCATCCCCCGCAACAAGCCGTTGTACGCGAGCAGCTCCGCCCCGGTCAGCCGGTCGAACAGCCGGACCCCGTCGGGCATCACGCCGAGCAGCCGCTTGGCGGTCACCGGGTCCTGCCAGACGTCGTGGCCGAGCACCCAGGCCGAGCCGGCATCCGGACGCAGCAGCCCGACCGCCATCGACAGGGTGGTGGTCTTGCCGGCGCCGTTCGGGCCGAGCAGGCCGTAGAAGGAGCCGGCGGGGACGTCCAGGTCGACGCCGGCCACCGCGATCGTGCCGTCGAACCGCTTGGCCAGGCCACGCAGTGCGAGCGCGGGGTGCTCAACAGTCATGCGCCGACGTTATCCGCCCATCGCCAGTCACGCCCTCCGCCGCCGGCCGGACCCGCGATCCTCCCTGAGGCGGACCACATCGCGATCTTGCGTTTCCTGTCCCGACACAAGGCACATAACCACCTTTATCAACAACCGGAAGTGCAAGATCGGCGCGGTCCTGGCGCTTACTGCATGCGGAGGGCTTCGGGGGTGTGCAGGCGGAGCATGGTGGCGGCGATGTCGGCCGGGGCCCGCCTGCGGGTCGCCATCGACACGGCGACCATCACGGTGAAGGCCAGTGGCACCGTCCAGGCGGCCGGCTGCGCGATCAGCGTGGCCGGCCAACCGGACAGCGGCGGGCCGAGGACGGTGACCAGCACCGCGCCGATCGCCGCGCCGCCGCCGACCACCCCACCTCCCCCCACCCCACCTCCCACCACGCCGCCGCCCACCGGCACCCCCGGCTGCACCGCTGTCTACTCCGTGCAGGACCAGTGGAACGGCGGATTCGTCGCCAACGTCAGCGTCACCGCGGGAACCACCGCGCTGACCGGCTGGCGGGTCACCCTCACCCTGCCCGGCGGCGCGTCGGTCAGCTCGCTGTGGAACGGGGTCAGCAGCGGCACCAGCGGAACCATCACCGTCGCGAACCAGAGCTACAACGGGCGACTGGCCGCGGGACAGGCCACCAGTTTCGGATTCCAGGGCACCGGCACCGGCAGCGGAGCCACCGCGAGTTGCACCGGAAGCTGACCACGTCGCTCGGCGGGCCGGTGCCCCGGCACCGGCCCGCCGAGGGTGCCCGAAGGTCAGACGGGTAGGGAAGACTGGCCGGCATGGCTGATCTGAGCGACATGAAGGCTGCGCTGCACCTCTACCTTCAAGGGACCCGCGAAGACCTCATCTGGAAGCTCGACGGGCTCAGCGAACGCGAGGTCAGGCTGCCCCGCACGGCGACCGGAAACAACCTGCTGGGCATTCTCAAGCATTGCCTCAATGTCGAAGCCGGCTACTTCGGGCCCACCTTCGGCCGCGAGTTCCCGACCCCTGACGAGCTGGTCCCGATGGCGGCGTTCGACGAGGACCCGCAGGCCGACTGGTACGCCCGGGAGGACGAGACGAAGGACGGGCTGATCGACCTGTATCGCCGGGTCGCCGCGTTCGCCGACCAGACGATCGACCAGCTACCGCTCGACGCGCCGGGGCACGTGTCGTGGTGGCGGCCCGGTTCGCAGGACGTGACGCTGCACCGGATCATCATCCACGTGACCTGCGATCTCGCCCGTCACGCCGGGCACGCCGACATCATCCGCGAACAGCACGACGCGGCGATCGGCCTTCGGCGGGACAGCACCATCCTCCCCGACGACTTCGACTGGCCGGCCTACGTCAGCAAGCTGACGAAGCTGGCCGACCGCTTCGCATGAGCGGGATACCCGTCGACCGGCGAGACGACCTCGCCCGGATCGAAGCGGCGTTCGTGGGCACCCCACTGGCCGGCCTGCCGATCGGGCACGGCCCGGCGGGCACCATCCTCGTCGCCGACGTCGACCCCGATCGTCTGTACGAGGCCTGGCGGGCCGCAGACGCGCTGGTGCCGGTCACCGGACGTCGGCCCGTCCTGGTCACCGACGACTTCGACGACGGGCTCACGATCCGGCCGGAGCCCGAGCAGGGTCCGTCGGAATCCGAGCTGCGCGCGTTCGCCGAGGCCGCCGCGTCCTCCGCACCCTGGCTGAGCTACCGCCACTACAGCGAGGACCAGCAGGTCGAGCAGAACGAGATCGACTACCATGCGCGCCCCGAACCTCGACCTGCGCCGGTGGGAGGTCGCCGTCGCCCTATCGGCCGGTGACGTGTGGTTCGTCCACAACCGGCCCTGACCGGCCGACGGCACGGGATACCGCACGGATCAGTTCGAGCGGTTCCTCGGTCCAGTGGGAGACGAGGACCAGCTCCCGGGCCGGATCCACCCACAGCAGGTGTCGTCCGCCGTTGCCCCGGGCGCTGCGGCCGGTGGCCGGGGCCCCCGGCCACGGCGCCTGATCGTCGTTGAGCCACCACAGATAGCCGTATTCCCGCTTCACCGGGCACGGAGACCACGACTGATCAACCCACTCGGCGCTGAGCAGTCTGGTCCCGGCATGGGTCCCCCGGTCCAGGAAGAGCTGACCGATCAGGGCCAGGTCCCGGGCGGGGATGATCAGCCCTCCGCCCCAGTGTGCGCCGCCGGAGACCACAGCGGTCGGGCGACCGTCGATGTCGACGACGCTCGTCCGGTACCCGTGCCACGACCACCGGTCGGAGGCGCCCAGCGGGTCCATGACCCGCTGCCGCAGCACCTCCGGCAGCGACCGGCGCAGCAGCAGCGTCAGCGCGTACGTCAGCAGGTTCATCCGCACGTCGTTGTACGCCCACCCCTGCCCCGGAGGCGTACCGTGCACCTCCGTCCCCTCGCGGAAGCTCTGCGCGTCGACGCTCGTCGGCTTGCCCCACAGCTCGCCCTCCCACTGGCTCGACTGCTGCAGCAGATGACGCCAGGTGATCTGCCCGTTGTGCGGCCCGTGGAACTCAGCGACGTCGACGACCTGGTGCACCGGTTGGTCCGGCACCAACAGCCCGTCGTCGAAGGCCAGGCCGGCCACCACCGACACCACGGACTTGGTGACGCTGAAAGCCATCTCCGGGACGTCCGGGTCGCCCCAGGCCGCGACCTCACGACCGCCGACCAGGACCACGCCGCTGGCCCCACTGGCGGCGAGCAGCGGGCCGACGACCTCGCGGTGGCTGGTGTCCGCGACCTGCGCCGCCAGGTAGGTCTCGATGTCGGCGGCGTCTCTCGTCCACCGCGCACCGAACTCCTGGACGACCCGCTCCAGCCGCTGCTGGTCCACCGACACGTGACCCATGCCCAGCAGTGTCCAACACCGGCAGGACGAGCCGCGACCGGCCACCTAGGATCGGCTGACCGTCGCCGGACACGAGGAGCATCCCGGATGACCCTGCTGGAGCGGCTGCACCGGGCCGGCATGCGTGAGGTGGTGACGGTGCGGCCGGTGACGGGCGGGCTCGCGGCGCTGGCCGGCATCGCCACCCGCCGGGACGCTCCGCCGGTGTTCGTCAAGGGTTTCGCCGATCCGCCGGCCGACGACGTCTTCGCCGCCGAGGCCGACGGGCTGGCCGCGCTGCGCGAGCTCGGCGGGGTGGCGACCCCCGAGGTGATCCTGGCGGATCGGGACCTGCTGGTGTTGTCGGTGCTGCGGGCCAGGCCGCAGAGCGAGGTCTTCTGGGAGCGGTTCGCGCACCTGCTCGCCCGCCTGCACCTGAGCACCACCCATCCTCGCTTCGGCTGGCACCACGACAACTGGCTGGGTCGCCGCCGCCAGATCAACACCTGGAACGACGACGGCTTCGCCTTCTTCGCCGAGCACCGGCTGCTTCGCTGGCTCGATCAGCCCCGCGTCGAGGCGGCGCTGGACGCGGCGGACCGAGCCGCGCTGGAACGGCTCTGCGACCGGCTGCCGGACCTGCTGCCGGACCGGCCGGCGTGTCTGACGCACGGCGACCTGTGGGCACAGAACATCATGGCGACCGTGGACGGAGAGCCAGCGCTGATCGACCCGGCCGTGTCGTACATGTGGGCCGAGGTGGACCTCGCGCACGTGTGGTCCACCTCTCCCCCACCCGAGGCACGACGGATGTTCGCGCTCTACGCGGAGCTGACCTCGCTCGACGGCGACTGGGAGGCCCGTATGCCGCTCATCCAACTGCGGCAGCACCTCGCCGTGCTGGCCCAGTTCGACGACGACTGGGGCGCGGCTGAGCAGATCCGGGCCGTCCTTGCCCCGTTCCGGACCCGACAGTGAGCGCAGGCCCGGCCGTCGACAACGGCAACCGGCCCGCCCGTGACGGGATCGACGTCCGTCGAGAGACCCGCGAGCGGAGCTGAGGTCGGGGACTCCACTACGGTGACCCCTGGAACGGGGGTGGACCATGGCACCGGAGGTGTCGCCGCGAAGGGCCAGGGCGGTGCTCGTCACGCTCTCCCTCGCCGCGTTCGCGTTCATCACGACCGAACTGCTGCCGGTCGGTCTGCTCACCCACATCGCACCCGATCTCGGCCGGTCCCGCTCACAGGTGGGACTGCTGGTCAGCGGGTACGCCGTGGTGGTGGTGCTGGCGTCCGTGCCGCTGACCCGGCTGACCCAGCGGATCCCCCGGCGGCAGCTGCTCGGCGTCACGATGCTGCTGTTCGCCGCCGCCAACGCCGCCGCGGCGCTCGCCTCGTCGTACACCGTGCTGGCGGGTGCCCGTCTGGTCACCGCCCTCGCCCAGGCGCTGTTCTGGTCCGTCGCCACGGCGACGGTGATCGGACCGTTTCCGGTCGCGGTACGCGGCCGGGCGGTGGCCCTGTTCGCGACCGGGGCGACGCTCGCCCCGGTGCTCGGCGTACCCCTCGGCACCTGGCTCGGGCAGCAGGCCGGCTGGCGCGCCGCGTTCGCGGTGCTGGCCGGGGTCGGTCTGGCGATCGCCGCCGCGGTGGTGGTCCTCCTCCCGTCCTATCCCCCGGCCGCTGGTGGCGCCGCCCGGGGCTCCGCGCCGGACGGGCGTCGCTTCGTGGTGTTGTTGATCGCCACTGCCCTCGGCATCGGCGGCTTCATGACCCTGCAGACCTACGTGACACCGTTCCTGCTCGACGTCAGCGGCTTCGCCGACGCGGTGCTGGCACCGCTGCTGTTCGTCTCCGGCGCGGCCGGGGTCGTCGGCACCCTGGTCGCGGCGCGGACTCTGGACAGCCGACCGATCGCCTCGCTGCTGACGCCGCTGAGCATCGGCATGGTGTCGCTGCTGGGGCTGTACGCGCTCGGCGCGCTCAAGCCGGGTGTGGTCGCGTTCCTCGCCGGGATCGGCCTCGCGTACGCGGCGTTCGGCTCCGCCGTGCAGAACCGGATGTTGCACCTGGCCCCGGGCAGCACCGACATCGCGTCGGCCGGGGTCAGCATCGCCTTCAACACCGGCATCGCCGGCGGGTCACTGCTCGGCGGTGCCCTGCTGCCCACCTCGGGGGCCCGCCCGCTGGCGCTCGTCGGCGGGCC
>NZ_JAGPXZ010001513.1:0-453 GCF_018070305.1 Micromonospora sp. M51
GCTGCAGGGTGAGCGCCTTGCGCACGTCGGCGTACACCCGACCCGGCACCGGCGACCACCAGCAGCGGCTCCACCGGAGCGGCGATGATCGCGGCCTGCGCCCGGGTCGGTGCCGGCAACCGCAGCAGCTTGGCCAGCTCCACCGGCGTGTACCGGGGGCCGGAGTCCGCGAGCCGGGGCGTCGGTGCGGGACCCGCGCCGAACAGGGTGGGCTGACTCACGGTGTCGTCACAGGCTGCAACACCGGCTCACTCCTCGCCCTCACTGTGCCGTCTTGGTTCGTGACTGCGGGGCTCGCAACACCGGCTCACTCCTCGCCCTCACTGGTGCGCCGGACGGTGGGCGGCTCGACGACCTGGCGCCCCTGCCCGGAGACCGGGCAGCTGGTGCGCACCGGGCAGACCCGGCACTTCGAGTTGGCCACCGCCGCGAACGTGGCGGCTGCCATCGTAT
>NZ_JAGPXZ010001514.1:0-452 GCF_018070305.1 Micromonospora sp. M51
GTGGCCGACCACGACGCCGAGATCGCGGTCTACCGCCGCTGGTGGGGCGAACGACGGGTGGACGGGGTGCTCGTCTGCACCCGCAGCATCGCGCCGGCCAGTTGGTAGGGCGGACTGAGTGCGCTCAGCAGTCGGGTGCCCAGCGCGTACGCCAGCACCGGGCCGGCGGCGGTGACCACCGCGAAGCCGGTACCCGCGCACCCGGTGACCAGATCGCCGGGGGCGATGACCGCGCGAGCCCGGTGCACCGCCTCGGCGAGCACGTCCTCCCGGGCGGTCGGGCCGATCCCCTCGGTGCCGTGCAGGTCGACCAGGAGCAGCGCGCCGGCCGGCACCGGCACGTCGCCGATCGCGGCCAGGGCGTCCAGCAGGGCGGCCCGGTCACCGGGGGTGCTGCTCGCGGCCGCGAACTGTCGCCGGTCGAGCCCCGACCACGCGGGGCTGTGCTCAGG
>NZ_JAGPXZ010000169.1:0-9451 GCF_018070305.1 Micromonospora sp. M51
GTCGAATCCGGGTGCCCATCCCGACCGCCGAGTGCACCTCGGCACGCCCACCGACGGTGGCCATCCGGCCGCGGATGGACTCGCGCAGCCCGTACCGGTGCGGTGGGACGGTGGCCAGGTCGAAGCCGGGACCGTCGTCGGCGACCTCGACCACGACGCCGATCGCGTCGCGGACCAGACGCAGCGTGGCCTCGGCGCCGGGGGCGTGGCGGACCACGTTGGACAGCGCCGCGTAGGCGCTCTCGCTGATCGCGTCGGCCACCCCGACCGGGACGGCGCAGGACGTCAGGTCCAGCCGTACCGCGAGCTCGGGCAGCCGTTCGACCACCGACCGCAACCGTCCGTCGAGCGGGACCGGGCCGTCGCCGGCCACCGGGCCGACGTCGCTGAGCGAGACGAGGGTACGCAGGTCGGCCGCGCACCGGTCCCGGAAGACGGTCGAGGTACCGGCCACCGCGCCCAGCCCCACCATGGTCAACGTTCCCAGCACGGTGTCGTGCAGGTCGCGGTTCTGCTGGCGTTCGGCCTCGCGGGCGGCGCGGGCGACCAACGCCTCCCGGGTCAGCCGCTGGTGTGCGGCGAAGGCGCGGTCCGCCCGGCCGATGCGTCGCCGCATGACCCCCGCCATCATCGCCGTGCAGGCGGTCTGCGCCAGCAGCGTGGCCGCGTGCGCCCGTGCCTCGGTGGGGTTGCCGGCCGCCTGCGCGCCGGTCACGTAGGTGACGATCACGAGCAGCCCAGCGGGGATCGACCAGCGCGCCAGGGCGGTGGCCTGTGTGTTGATCACTGTGGTGCTGGCCAGCACGGCGATCCAACTGCCCTCGCCGGGCAACACCTCGGGTGCCACCAGCACAGGCATGAGGAGGCAGGCCGACGCGGTGACCGCGACGTCACCGGCGACGAGAGCGGGACCGATGCCGTGGCGCAACGCGCGGTGGGCGTACCAGAGGGACCAGCCGGTCAGCACGCCGACAGCGGGCAGCAGCACCGCCTGCTCGACCGGCGGGGTCTGCACGGACACGGCCACCGCAGCGCCGAACAGCCCGCAGGTCAGCCGCAGCAACGCCGGCAACGTGGTGAAGATGAGGCCCAGGGCCCCGCCGGCCGGATTGTCCAACGTGGGCGGCGGCACGGCTGGAGTGGCAACGGCCGGCATCGGGAAGTGCCCTTCCGACAACGACCCGGTCCGGGTCCACACGAAGCAGATAGACATTGGACAATAGCATGTCGGCTGACATCTGATGACCCCTAGTGCACGGAGTGTCGCTAATGTGTCACTCTGTGCCCGCGCGGCTGGGGGTGGTCGCACGGGTGCCGCGACCGGTCGGAACCGAGCACACCTGCCGTCCGTCTCATCCTCGGGTGAAAGGATGGTGAGCCGGATGCGCTCGTCCCGGACGGTACTGGCGGTGGCACTGCTCGGCATGGCACTGAGCGGCTGCGGTGGCACGGAGAACGGGCCGGGCGAGGCTGCCGAGCCCGCCCCGGCCCAGATCGTCGACAAGTGGACCTCCTGCGCCAAGGATGCCCCCCGAGCCGGCGAGACAATCACGTTGCCGGGCACGCAGACGTCACCACCAGCCTCGAAAGAACCGACGACCGGTCGGATCGACCCCACGTTCACCCCGGTAGCGGCCGTGATCTGCGGGCGGGAGACCCGGCCGGGCCGCCGGGGCGGCCAGCAGCAGATGGCCACCGAGCGGCGCGCCGAGGAGATCGCACCACTGCTCGCCGCGCTGCGCCTGCCCAGCGAGCCGACCGGCGGGAAGGTCGCCTGCACCCTCGACATGGTCGTCCCGCCGTGGCTGGCCCTGGTGGACGACCGGGGGCGTTGGCTGCGCCCCCAGATCCCGACCGACGCCTGCGGCAAGCCGCGCCGCGAGGTCATCGCGGCCCTGGCCGGGCCGCAGTGGAGCACTGTGGACACCCGTACCATCGGGCAGGTCGAATCCGCGGCGGCCGAGGCCGCCGGATGCGCCCAGCAGTGGACGGACATGGTGTGGGTGGAAACCAGGAGCCGTCGCCCCGGGCCGGCCGGGCCGGTCGCCCGACCGGCCGCCGGGCCGCTGCGCCTCTGCGTCTACCAGGTGCCCGAGTCGCTCCAGGAGGGCGAAAAGCCGGCCGGCGATTTCGTGTACGGAGGGCCACTGCCAACCGAGCGCCAGGCGGGTGTGCTCCGGGCGCTGAACAACCGCCGGGCGGTGGTCGACTGTGCCACCCCGGCGACCCGCTTCGCGGTGCTGCGACCGCTCGACGGGGAACGCCCCGACTGGTACGTGGAACTCGACGGCTGCCGACGGTTCCTCGTCACGCCACCGATCGGTGCAGCCCAGCTCGGCCAGGGCGACGACACGCTGGTCAACCTGCTCGGACCGGTCTGAGCCGTCCCGGCTGATCCGCACCACCGTCGGTACGCCCTGTCGGGGCGCGTGACCCCTGGCCGCTACTTCGACAGGGCCCGCTCCAGCTCGCTCTTCGACATCGACGAGCGGCCCTTGATGCCGCGTTGCTTCGCCTCGTTGTACAACTGCTCCTTGGTGCGACCCTGAGCGCCGCTGTGGGAGCGCTTACCGCCACGGTGCCCGGACGACACGTCGTTGCGGGAGGATCGGCTTGCCGTGCGGGATTCACCCGAGCGGGCCCGTTCCTTGTTGACAGTGCGCGCCGCGATCTCCTTCGCCCGGCCGGAGGAGGCACCGCGCTTCTGCGCGCTCTCCTTGATGTGTTCGTACTGTCGTTCTCTCTTCGGGCTCGATCCTGCTGGCATCGGTGCCTCCCACCTCCGCTGTCGGGTGCGGTCGAGGCCCGGCTGGCGCGCCGCCGAGCTGCGATCGGTCGGGGCCTCGTGCGCACGCTTTTCGCACACGATGCCCCGTCGCCCCGAGGGTCAAACGAGTGTGGCGGCACCTGCCGACACCATCCGCTGGCGCGGGTACCTCACCAGGTGTCCGGGTGGCTGGGATCGCCGACCGGCCGGTACCCACCGAGGATCGTCAAGCCCTCCGCCTCGGTGTAGCCGTCCCCCCACCCCTTGCGGAACGCCTCCACAACGAACGGCTTGACGGTCATCTCCAACACGTCACTGCCCTGCCGGCGGGCCCGGTAGGGGCCGGCGGTGAGATCCCCGGCCCGGGCCCCGCCGGCCGGGGCGGGTTGCGCCCGAACGGTCAGCCAGCGACCGGATGCGTCACCGACCACGAGAGCGCCCTCGACGAACGTCCCCCGCGCCGAGCGGCCGAACGTGACCGAGCATTCGAGCAGCCGTCCGCCGGGTGGCACCGACTCCAGGCGGAACGGCACCACACAACGGTGCGCGCCATCGAACCGGACCCGGCCCGCCGTGCCCGTCGCCTCGTCCCGGGTGGGCGCGTACGTGTCCAGTTGGGCCCAGAGCCCGTCGACGGGTTGCCAGCGAACGAACCACAACTGCCGGTCACCGGACGGGTCGAACCAGGCGACACCCGGGCGGTCACCGACTCGTACATCGGAACGTGGCTGCGGTCGTCCCGCCGACGACAACGTCTGCTGAAGCTCGTCCAGCAACACTTCGGTGCGGGCCAACACGAACCGGGCCTGCCCACTGCGGCCCCGGAACTCGACGCTCTCGATGCCGCGCCCGGCACGCCACGTCGCGTACTCCGCACCGCTCACCAGGGCGCCGGGCGAGAAGTGCACGGTCGCGGGATCGGCACCCACCTCTTCCGGCCGTACGGTCGCAGCGCCTCGTGCCTCCGGCAACATCAGTGCCGAGGCCGGCACGATCGGGTCGTCGGTGGTCCGGCCGCCCGGGAGCACCAGAACCACCGAGGTGAGAGCAGCGCACGCCGTCGCCACGCCGCCGGCGATCAGTGCCCGTCGCCGCAGCCTCAACCGCCGGCCGCGAATCCGGGCGTGCTGCACGAATGGTGTCGGGTCGACATCGCCACCGGCACGATGCTTCAGCGTGCTGGCGAGCTGCTCATCAAGGTCGCTGAACATCAGAACTCTCCTGCCCGTGCGGGGGATGCCGCAGCCTGTCGTTGACGCAGCGCCGTCAGCGCCCGCTTCGCGTGGGTGCGTACCGTCCCGGTCGAACAGTCGAGGATCTCCGCGATCGACGCGTCGTCAAGATCCTCGTAGTAGCGCAGGACGATCACCGTGCGCTGACGCGCCGGCAGCGCACAGACCAACCGCCACAGCGCGTCGCGCTCAGCGACCCCGGCCGCCTCGTCCACGTCACCGGCCTGATCGAGTACGGCGGCGACGGTGATCTCCCGGCTGCTGCGCCGCCGCCACCAGGATCTGTGGGCGTTGACCAGCATCCGGCGGACGTAGGCGTCAGGACGATCCGTCCGGGCGATCCGCCCCCACCTCGCGTACGCCTGGGCCAGGACCTCCTGCACCAGGTCCTCGGCCCGGTGCTCGTCACCGGTCAGCAACCGGGCGAGCCGCACCAGGGCCGACGTGCGGGCGAACGCGTACTCCTCGAACGTCACGCCCTATTAACGCCGTGGACCGGTCAACCCGTAGACACCTGCCGGGCACCGAACCTGAGGTGCGGCGGCGGTCGGCTCAGGGCGGGGATCCTCCCGTCGGTACCGCTTGCCCACCGCGCTTCCCGTATACGTCGTCCTCTCTCCGTCCTCAGAGAAAATCTATGCTCGAAACGCTAGACATCCTTGCCGGTGCCGACTAACGTTCCTGAGGTCGAAGACGGAGTAAACAAAGACGCTGACGTTGCCGCCCCCCACGAGGGCGAAGGAGTCGGGACAGGGAACGTGCAAGTCCTGCTCAGCTCGGCGGCAGACATTTGCCGTAGTTCGGTAGTACGTGTGTGACAGCGGGTGAGGCCGACGCTTGTTCAGGGCTTCACCCGATGCAAGGAGAGTTCGTCGTATGTGTCGGGGCCATGAAGTCGCGTGGGGCTCGGGCACTGACGAGACAGCACGGAGTAAGGCAGAGGAATCAGAGGCAAGGGAGGGCATTACACCGTTGGATCGCCCGCTACCAGTTGCATCTGTGGGCTGGGCGCGGACACCGCAGTTTCCCTCGAACGAGAGGTGGTCTCCGGTCACGCTTATGCGATCCTCGCACCCGAAGCCGTCCCTGACGGCCGGTGCGGACAAGACAAGCCGACGTTCTGTCGGTAGATGGTGTTCCTGACCCACAACCCTTGGGCCCCGGTGCTTCCGAGCACCGGGGCCCTCGTGATGGAGGTTTCATGGCTCAACCCGACGACATGCTCGACGATGAGGACTACCCCGCCTACACGATGGGCCGTGCCGCCGAGATCATCGGCTGCTCGCAGGACTTCCTACGCCGACTGGGCGACGCGAAACTGATCGACCCGCAGCGCTCCGGTGGCGGGCATCGCCGCTACTCTCGCTACCAAATACGCCTCGCCGCGCGCGCCCGCGAGATGTGCGACCAGGGCACCGACATCGCCTCGGCCTGTCGGATCATTATTCTTGAGGACCAACTCGAAGAGGCCCTTCGACGCAACGAGCGCCACCAGCAGGGCTGAGCACACCCGTCCGTGCTGGCCTGCCGCAAGGTGAAGCCGAACGCCATACGGTCCCTCCCCTCAGGGCAGGGACCGTCTGTCGTCTGTAGAAGGGCTTCGTTGGGGAGCGGAAGCCCCTTGACCTGCGGTGAGGTAGGTGCGCCCGGCAGGATTCGAACCTGCGGCCTTGGGATTAGAAGTCCCCTGCTCTATCCGCTGAGCTACGGGCGCGTGTGGCGTGGATGTCGCGCCCAGAGGGTACCGCCGTCCCACTGCCCGACGGCGGAAAGGGTGCCCGCGTCCACGTTGCCGAGCAGAGTCTCACGTCCGCCGCGGAGCGGGCATCCGGGTTACCGCGGACCGGCCCGGCCCCGGACCGTACCTTTGGCTGGTGTTGCTGGATTCCGACGCCGAAAGCGACGTCGCCTACGAGCTGTGCCAGGTCGTCGGTCGCGCCATCCTGCCGTACCGGTCATCGGGCGGTTTCGGTACCGCGTTCTTCTTTCGCAGCGGCGACGACCCGGTGGGGGAGTCGTTGTTGACGGCGGCCGACCTGGTGGGCGCTTCCGGGGGTGAGTTGGGCCTGCGGTCGAGCGTCACCGAACCGGCGGGGGTGGCCCCGGAGGTCGTGTCCGAGGCGGAGATCGTGCCTGGTTGGGCCCGCTTCGGGGGCGACGGGGTGGCGGTGTTGCCGACCGCCGGCCTGCACCGGTACGCCGGTGACGGCGGCTGGCGGTGGCGCGTCCAGCCGGTGCCGGCGGGGATCGCCGCCGGGCCCGAGGTGGTCGCCCGCCTCGGCGCCGACGCCGGTTCCGCTTTCGTGCTGGCCCATGGGGTACGCGAAGACGGGTCGCGCCCGCTGGAGGTCGCGATCGAGCGGGTGGTCCGCGACGGGGACGCCGTGCTGATCACCACGGAGCTGCCGCCGGGGTACGTCGGGGCGCCGGTGGAGTGGCCCATCGCCAGCAGGGTCTCGTGCCCGTCGTCCTTGCGGATGATCTCAGCGGCGGCATCCAGCTCGGGGAAGTAGTCGCTGATGTCGTGGCAGAAGTTCGGGGTCTGGCCCGGGAGCAGACTGCGACCGTATTTGCGCAGGTCGAGGGCGTAGAAGTCCCACCCTCGCTCGGCGAAGAAGTCGGCCAGGTGGGTCTGGAAGAAGTAGTCGACGAAGCCGTGTACGTAGAGCACGGCCCGCCCGGTGGGGCGTTCGGCCCGCCTCCGGACCAGCGTCGCGACAACGGGGCCTTCGTCGTCGGCGCCCAGGTCGATCGTCTGCCGCTCGTACGGCGGCCCCAACACGTCCGGTTCCACGAACGCGACGCTACGCCGCCGACCTACCCAGCGGTAGCCCACGCCCGCTCGGTCCGCCCGCCCGCCACGCTCATCCCCGCGATCTTGCACTTTCTGTCCCGACATACAGGGGACATAGCCGCTATTCGGGCGATGAAAGTGCAAGATCGCGGGGATGAGGCGTGGGTCAGGCCGTTTCCGCGTCGGCGCGGGGGGCCTCGTCGTCGGACTCGGCCTGCGGCTGGGGGAGGTCGCGCAGGTGCTTGTTGTGCCGGGGCTCCTGGCGGGTCTTGGCGTCGTTGAGACGGCGGCGCAGGTCGTCGCGGACGTCGTTGAGGGCGGCGTGCAGGTCCTCCTCCGCGGAGGTGGTGACAATCTTCTGCCGGCCGGCGATCCAGCACTCGAGCGTGACCTTCTGCCCGCGTGCCTCCCGGTCCTTCACCGACACCTCCAGCTCGGTGGCGTCGGCGTGGAAGCTGGCGAGCCGGGCGTCGAGGGTGGCGAACTGCTCGGCGATCCAGTTCCGGTCGCCCTGCGAGAACCCGGCGCCCACCCGCAGGCACTCAGCCACGGTGGCCGGGTTCGCCACGGCGCTCATCGCCGCGCCTCGGAAGCGTTCGCGGAACCGATGGTAGTGATCGTCATGGCGCTGACCTCTCGTCGACGTGCAACTGTCGGTGGTGCGTTGATCAAGTCCTTACCCAGTTCGAGCGGCCCGGGAAACCGTTGACGGCGGGTCGGGCGGGTCGGGCGTACCACACCCGGGCGTGATCAGGGCGTTGTCCACAGGTGGGTTCGTCATCCACAGGCCGGCGGTGGGCGGTGGCGGTGGGCGGCCTCGGTGTCGAGGCTCGGTGGCGAGTCGACTCGCGCTGGCAGGCCCCGATCCCCCTGGAGGGACGATGTTCGACACTTACGTGACAATCGTCGGCAACGTGCTGACTACGCCCGAGTGGCGGCGTACGACCCAGAGCAACACCCTGGTGGCCAACTTCAAGGTCGCCTCCACCGCCCGCCGGCTCGACCGGGACAGTGGCCGGTGGGTGGACGGCAATTCGCTCCGCGTCCGCGTCAACTGTTGGCGCAAGCTCGCCGAGGGGGTGGCGGCCTCTGTCATGGTCGGCGATCCGGTGGTGGTCTGCGGGCGGCTCTACACCCGCGACTGGACCGACGACGCCGGCAACCACCGCACGCTCTACGAGTTGGAGGCGGTCGCCGTCGGCCACGATCTGTCCCGCGGCCGGGCCCGGTTCCTGCGCAACCGGCCGAGCGTGACGACCAGCACCGTGGAGGACGCGGAGGCCGAGAGCCGGGTGCACGGCGAGCCCACCGAGTCGGTGCCGGCCGGGCAGGCCCCCGCACTGCCCGACGACCGGCCGCTGGACGACGACTTCGAGCTGCCTGACTACGCCGAGCTGCGCACCAGCCCGTTCGGAGGCAGTCCGTTCGGCACCAGCCCGTTCGGCAGCGACCCGGAGGACGATTCCCCGAGCGGCGGGCAGGTCGAGCAGGTCGATGCCGCACTGGGCATCGACGAGCTGACAGCTCCGCCCGAGGCGAACGACGACAACGCCGACGGTGACCTGGACCTCGAGTTGGGGGCGGTGCCCGACGAGGGGCAGCCCGAGCCGACGCAACCCGGTCGCGGGCGGCGCGGTCGGGGCCGGATCCCGCAGCCGGCCTGACCGATCCGGGCGGCACGAACGGGGGCGGGGTGGCGGCGCGGGCAGCGTCGTCACCCCGCGTGACGGGCGTCGGCGGGGCGGCCCGACTGTTCGCTCCAGGGGTTCTCGTCGCGGCTGCGGCACCGTGTGTTGGGCTGGTTCCCGGGGTGCTCGTCTAGGCTGGCCGGCCGGAGGTGGTGCGGGTGCGACGGACAGCGCCGATGGCGAACGCGGTGGGGCTGCTGGCCGGTTACGCGCTGGACAGGCTGCTCGGCGACCCCCGCCGGTGGCACCCGGTGGCCGGCTTCGGGCAGGCCGCCGGGGCGCTGGAGCGCCGCCTCTACCGCCCGGACCGAACGGCGGGTACGGCCTTCACCGCGCTGGCCGTCGGAGGGCCGGTGCTGCTCGGAGCGGCCGCCGCGGCGGCTACCCGGCACCGGCCGGTGACCCGGGCGGTGCTCGTGGCGGCCGGCACGTGGAGCGTGCTGGGCGGCCGCACGTTACGGCACGAGGCGACTGTCATGGGTCGGACGCTGCGTGACGGCGACCTGCCCGCTGCCCGGCGACGCCTCGGCAACCTCTGCGGGCGGGACCCGTCGACGCTTGGCGAGTCGGAGCTGGCCCGTGCCACAGTCGAGTCGGTCGCCGAGAACACCTCCGACGCGGTCGTCGCTCCGCTGCTCTGGGGTGCGGTCGCCGGCCTTCCCGGGCTGCTGGGCTACCGCGCGGCGAACACCCTCGACGCGATGGTCGGGCACCGGTCGGCGCGCTACGCGCGGTTCGGCACCCCGGCCGCTCGGCTGGACGACGCGCTCAACCTCGTACCGTCCCGGCTGACCGGGCTGCTCACCGTCGCCGTCGCGCCGGTCGCGCACGGGGACCGGCAGCGCGCCTGGCAGGTGTGGCTGCGCGACCGCAACGACCACCCGAGCCCCAACGCCGGCCAGTGCGAGGCGGCGATGGCCGGTGCGCTCGGGGTCCGCCTCGGCGGCCGCAACGTCTACTTCGGGCGCGC
>NZ_JAGPXZ010001515.1:0-450 GCF_018070305.1 Micromonospora sp. M51
CTGCGGCGCGCGACGCGGGTGGACACGCCGGCCTGGCCGGTCCGGGCGGGGTTGCACCTGGCCCTGAAGACGCGCTCACTGTCGCAGCGGTGGTTCGGCGCGCCACGGGCGACGGCCTTGTTCGCCGACGGCATCCGGGCCAGGAGCTACCCCGACGGGTACGAGATCAGCCAGCTCGGCCCGCGGCACGACCGCCGCGACGGCGGGGTCGCCGGCACCGGCGTGACCGAACCGGCCGGGCGAGATCGGCGAAGCCGCGAGCCGGCACCCGAGTGACCGCGGTCCGCCGGCCGACCTGGAGGGACGGCCGGCGGACCGGTCTCAGCGGATGGTGGTGACGGTCCAGCGTGGGGAGGCGTTGGTGACCGGGACGGTGTCACCGACCAGTGTGGTCACCGCCGGGGTGTCGCGCGGCACGCTGGTGCCGACCCAGAGCTCGTCCTCGCCGGG
>NZ_JAGPXZ010001516.1:0-450 GCF_018070305.1 Micromonospora sp. M51
GTTGGTGCCCTTCGCAGCCCAGTCACGGGAGGAACCGGTGCCGTACTCCTTGCCTGCGAGCACTACGAGCGGGATGCCTTCCTTCTCGTAGTTCATCGCGGCGTTGTAGATGAAGTCTTGCGGCGCGTCTTCCTTGGTGAAGTCGCGGGTGTAGCCGCCCTGCTCATCCACCAGCTCGTTGCGTAGGCGGATGTTGGCGAAGGTACCGCGAACCATGACCTCGTGGTTACCGCGGCGGGAGCCGAAGGAGTTGTAGTCCTGGCGCTGAACCCCGTGGGAGTCGAGGTAGTCCGCAGCCGGGGTGCCCGGCTTAATCGAGGAAGCGGGGGAGATGTGGTCGGTGGTCACCGAGTCGCCCAGCTTGGCCAGCACGCGAGCGCCCTCGATGTCGGTGACATCTTCCGGCTCCTCCGGCATGCCGTCGAAGTACGGTGCCTTGCGGATGTAGGT
>NZ_JAGPXZ010000017.1:0-21443 GCF_018070305.1 Micromonospora sp. M51
CGCGGTTGCCCCCACGCTGCAGCGATGGTCGCCATTTCAGCACACCTGCGGCCGCTCGGGCAACATCGACAGTCGTCAGTGGTCGTAGTCTTGAGGGCGATCTCGATGGCGACCGCTTGCAGCGGCGGCGACGGCCAGACACGGACCCGGAATCGTTCGACCTCGGTCGGGAGCTCGTCCGCGTGTCAAGCGTCCTGCCCCTACGAGGTACGCAGGGCGGAACCAGGATGACGACGTTCTCCTCCGACGCCACGAAGTCCAGGGTGGTCGTCTCTCGCTTTCACGACCGCTGGTGCTCGAAGTCGAACTCCTCAAGACTCTTGCGGGCAGGAGCCTCGCCGCGGGACGCGTCCTCCACCGCCGCGAGCCTCCCTGCCGGGGCAGCCCAACACCTGGTGCTAACGGGTGTCCGCCCGCACCAGCTCGCCTACACTGCGGCGGCTCAGGCCAGGGTCCTCTCCGTTTTGTTGCGAGACAAGCTCGACCGCCGTGCAACGGCCTGGATTGCCATCCCTCGACCGCTGCAGCGTCGAATCTCCAACCAGCCCGCCGCGGCTCAGCAGGTCCTGATGCTTCAGGAGGTGGCCCGATTCAGCCGGCGCCACGTGGTCAGTTTTCAGGCGGAGCGGACAGGGAACCTTGCACGCAAGAGGTAACCTTCTCAGATCCTCGGCTCCGAGGCATAATGCCGTGATGAGGCGAACACATGCGCGGTTATGTGGAGCGGCAACGTCCACCGAAACCGTGGCTGCCGGGGCGAGGACCAAATCACCACACGATCTACAAACAGGAACCAGACGGTTTCAACCGCTCTGCCTAGTGGACCTGAGTCGGCTCACCCGGCCGCCAGCCCTCCTTGAAGCCGATATCGACGGCCCCTTCGGCGCCAGGTTCTGGTAGATACCGCGAGAGAACGATGAGCGACTCGGTTCGACGGAACATAACCCAGGACGCCGTCATTGTGGTTCCCGGCATTATGGGCAGCGTCCTGACCGGACCAGACGAAACCCTTTGGGGATTTGAGCTGGGCACCTACGCGCGAATGTGGAGCGGCGAAAGTTCGCCGCTCGACGCCTTGGCGCTCGACGACGACCAGCTTGTTCGACTCACTGACGAGTCTCGAAAACTCACACCTGAAGAGGTAGCCGGTCGATTCGACAACGTGACGGCAACGGGACTACTGAGATTTCCGGCGTACGCGCCATTAGTGCGTGCATCTGAGCCGTATGGATCGTTGGTACGATCTATCGGCCGATGCGTCGCTCACCAAGATGCGATCCTGGAGTTCGCGTACGATTGGCGCCTGCCGGTCAGATACAACGCGAAGCGACTGGCTATCAAGGCCGCCGAGCATCTCCGGCGATGGCGGGCGCACCCGAGGCATGACGAGGCTCGGCGCCTGCGGCCAGATTCGCGGCCCGCCCAGTTGGTCCTTGTCGCGCACTCAATGGGAGGTTTGGTGTGTCGAGCGCTGGGCCTGCATGACGCCGACCCACTGAACATACGCGCCACAGTCACGCTCGGTACACCTTTCGAGGGAGCGGTCAAGGCAGCAATGCTTCTTAATCGAGGTCAAGGTGCGCCGACCCCCCTCCCGCGCCGACGACTTCGCGCAATGGCCGCCACCTTGCCCGGAGTACACGACCTGCTTCCGTACTACCGCTGCGTCGATCAGGGCGACAATTCCCACCCTCGCCGGCTCACGCCGGCCGATGTTGCAAGGTTCGGCGGCAATGAGCATCTGGCCAGGGAGGCCATTGCCCTACAGCGGCAAGCATCTTCGCTGCCACTGGTTGAGCATCACGCTCTGATCGGAACTGCGCAATCGACCCAGCAGACCATGAGTCTGCGCGACGGGTTCGTCATCCCCCATCGCCACACCTTTCAACTGCACAGCGACGGCGACTTTCTCCGCGAGTCCAACGGCACATTGGTGCGAATCGACGATGGTGGCGACGGCACTGTTCCCCGCAATTCGGCCACCCTCACCAACCCACGGCCCGCTACCCTGCCGCAGCAGCACGGCGCTCTGGCCCAGACCCCCGAGGCCATTCAATTGGTTTGTGACGTGCTGACCGAGCGGGAAACTGGCAGTCCTCGCCTCGGCGGAGGCGAACTCGGACTGGATCTTCCGGACATCGTCGCCCCGGGCGTCGAATGGGCTGCTGTCATCAGTGGCGTCAATGGGCCAAATGATGCTTCCTGTGTCGTCGCTGACGCCTTTGGTCGGCAGATCGACCGCTCCCCGGTTTACTTGCGTGATGACAGCTGGCGGGCCACCGTTGTGCTGCCCGAGCCAGGGATATTTCGCGTTACCGTACACGGCGGGGGCACCTCGGCAATCACCCAACTGGTCTTGGCGGACGATCCCGGCGGATTGCATGTCTGACGTCGCTCAGCAGGCGCGGAAACCGGGCCACGTCGAGGTGTTCCCGGTTCCGATAGGTGCCTACCGTCATCATCCCCCACTCGCCGTCGACGACGAGGTCGGTCGCATCGTCGAACTACTCAGCGAGGTTGGTGGCGTAGTCGTCCCGTGGGATACACCGATGGCCGAGCGGGGTGGCGACGCGGTTAGCGAACGGCTGAGCGCTTGGTCGCAGTCATCAGGCAGTACGATCCTCTATTGGGTCGGGCACGGTTGGTCAAACGGCGACATCGCCTCGTTGGCCCACGCGAACAGCCCCAAGCACGTCGGAGCGGAAGGAATTCCCCCGGAGCAGCTCGCGCATCACATTGCCGAACGAGAAATGCGTTCACTGGATCCTGACGCATGGCTGATCGTCATTATCGATGCCTGCCAATCGTCACGTTTTGTTCAACTGCTCAACGCATCTATCGACACCATGTGCCGCACCCGTCGCATCCTCCTAGTAGGAACATCGGCCCAAGGTTCCACCACACTAGGACGATTCAGCTCGGCGCTCAATACGATTATCCGGGATACGTTCGCTACAGAAGACCACATTGAGTTCAAGGACATCTGGGCGGAACTGAAGCGGAACCTGCCTGCGTCAGAGGTGATTCTCAAGAATGTTCAGGGGACCGCACTGCGCCGTCGCGTTACTGTGCCTGTCGGTCTGGCGGCGTCCTTAGATGTCCGTACTGTGTTGCTTCAGGTCCTGACGGATCTACCCGAGGACGAGCGACGGCACTTTATCCCTAAAGCGCAGGGCGCCGAACTCGGCGAGGTGTCCTGGTACTTCGAGGGGCGCGACGAGGAAAGACAGCAGGTCGTGGATTGGCTTCGAGACCCGTCAGGTGGCAGGATGTTGATCCTAACGGGCCCTGCCGGTGCCGGAAAGTCGGCATTGCTTGGCGACATTCTCGTCCGCAGTCGACCGGCAGTGAGCCGAGTTCTGGCGCGCCACGGCCTACTCAGCCCCCTACCCCCGACACGCACACCACCCACGAAGATCTTCGACGTCGCAATTCACCTCGTTGGCATGACAGTTTCCGACGCAACTGATCGACTGAGCAAGGTGTGGGGATCTGACGAGTCGATCGAGACAGGCAAGCCGTGGGGAACGAAGGTCGAACTTCTGTTGAAGAAGATTGGCCTTAGAGGCCTTTCGACCACGCTTATGGTCGACGGACTCGACGAGTCAGCAGAACCCGTTGCTATTGCGTCGGGAATCTTGCGGCCGCTTGCGGCCGTTGCCGGGGTACGCGTCGTGGTAGGCACCAGGCCGTCCGCATACGAAGGTCCCGATCATCCGAACCTGGACGATCGGGGTCTGCTCGAAGCACTGGGCACAGACGAACCGAATTCTCACACAATCGTACTTGACCGTGATCCTCAAGCAATCGGCAGGTACGCGCGCCGACGCCTCGCCATCGGCTTACGGCTACCTGCGAACGATCCTACCTGTGCCGCTGTTTCCGTCGCGATCGCCGCGGCCGGCCGCGAGTTTCTCTTCGCCCAGCTCGCGGTCCACGAAATTCTAGCCCGTCCGCAGCTTCTGACCGACCCAGGGAGCCTGACGGACCTGCTCGGTGGCGACCATCGCAATCTCTTCGCCGCAGCCGTCAAACGCCTTGCGCGGCATAACGCAGCTTACGGTCCCCTGCTTCGCGCCCTCGGGTACGCTCAGGGGCATGGGCTTCCCGTACGCGCTGGCGTCTGGGCTACATTCGCCAAAGCCCTTGTCGATATTCAACCGACCGGCGTTACTGTGTCCGACTCCGACATCAGTGCGCTTATCGACGACGCAGCGCCATACCTGACGGTTGATTCTGAGCACGGCCAAACGGTCTACCGGCTTGCGCACCGAACCTTCGTAGAATATTTCCTGGCCGACAGTGACACCAACATGACGGCACACTCCGCTATCGCCAGAGCATGCATAGCGGCTGCAGACGCAGCGCCTGGCTCGCTGAACCCATACTTGAAATCCTATGCTTTGATTCACGCAGACGCTGGGGATTGGAAGACGCGGCATCTATTCCTACCGCCGGGACCTGGAGCGGATTTCCGGATTGATGGCCTCGATAGACGTGCTGTCCGTGTTTTCCTTATACGGAATTTTGCCAGAGGAGGCATAGAAGCGGAAGCATCGGTGCCATTGTGGGAGTGGACGCCAATTGGCAGCCAGGAGCCACTCGACCACAGGCCACCCTCAGAGATATTCACGGCTTTCTCCGTCGTGGAGCTGCCCGCCGGCAGGAATCGCAACCTTATCGCAACCGGTGGGCCCGACGGCACCGTACGGTTATGGAACACCGCGACCGGAGGCCGCGTCGGCGGGAACCTGCTTGGCCATGAACAAGCGATCTGGACGATGGCTGCCATCTCTACATCGACGGGTCAAAGCTTTTTGGCAAGCGCGGACCGCGACGGCCTGATTATCCTGTGGGACCCAATCTCAGCGAGCCCTGCCGGCGAGTTGCGAGATGATCGGCTCAACGATGTGTCATGCTTAAAAGCTGTTCCTATCCGCGGGCGAGAACCAGTACTCGCGGCTGCCTACGCATTTGACAGATCCGACGAGAACTCCGTCAGCGGGGTCCACCTTTGGGACCCGCGCACTGGGACAAACATTCGGAGGATCGAATGCAGGAGCCAAGTCTTCGCGATGACAACGTTCGTAACGAAATCGGGCCACGGATTATTGGCCACCGGCTGCGCGGATGGCGTAATCCGCCTGTCGGACCCCCTGCGAGGAGAAGCCGTGGGAAGCGAACTTCGGGGCCATACCGACTGGGTCAGGGCGCTGGTTTCGTTCAATAGCATCGATGGCCGAACTCTCCTTGCCAGCAGCGGCAACGACGGGACTGTTCTCATCTGGGACGTGACGGCAGCGGGTGCGCCGGTCCCACTTAACGATCCATTCGTGCATTGTGTCGAGCCCGGGAAGAAAGGGGCGTCGGCGCTTGCCGTAATTCCGCAAAAGAACGCCCCGGCTTTAATTGCCAGCGGCGGCTATGACGGCAACATCAGATTATGGAATTACCTTACCGGTGAAAGTTGGAAGATCCCGATCGGGAACAGTGTTCTTTCCTTGGAAGCCCTGCGCGATGGGCGGGTTGCGGTCGCGGGCGTCGGCGCTTTTATCCTGAAGCTGAACCTCTGAGAAGGCAAACGCATGGTAGCCCTGTACAGGCTTATCAGCTCTTCGAAGCCAGGTGCCTCGACTGGGGCGACCGACAGCCAGCCGATGTGGCTGACGTCGTATAGCGGGACACGTGTTCCTCGCCGGCGACCGGCGCCCGTCCACTCCCCCGGTTGGTGGCCAGGGAATTAACACTGGCATCCAGGCCGCGACAACCTCGGCTGAAAGCTGGCCGCGGTTCCACGGGGCGCCTCACCGGCGCTGCTCGACAGCTACGAAGCCGAGCGGCGACCAGTCGCAGCCGGCGTGCTCGCGCTCTCGACGCGCGCCTCAAACAGGCACTCCAGCAGAAGGGCACCCCTACCGACCGCGATCCGACCGCACGTCGCATCCATGCTGTCCCACCCCCACGATCTACTTGATCAGCGACGACCCCGTTCCGGCGCGGCCAGCCGGATAGGGTCTCGGCTGTGACAGCAGTACCGCCACCGAGGGGTCCGTTCCGGTGGGACCTTGTCTCGCCAGCCCAGCTCGGCGCGCTCCTCGACGCTGTCCCCGAGCCCGATCTGTGGTTCCTACCCGACCTGCTCGAGTGCGCCGCCAAGGTCCTTGCCCGCAGCGCCGACGCGGACCTCTACTTCGTCGGCCGCTCCCCCGACAGCATCTTCGACCTGCTCAGCGGCGCGCTGGCCGCCACCACGTGGCGCGACCGCTGCCACCAGCTTCCCCTGTCACTGTGGAGCGATCCGGAGGCGATGACCCCCGCACAGGTCGCCCAGTTCCGCAGCAACCTCAGCCACCTGGGGATCACCCCGCACGGGCTGGCCCACCGCCAGCGTCCGGTGGCATTCGTCGACCTCGTGTTCGGCGGCCGCACCTACGAGAACCTGTTCCACCTGCTCCGCCGCTGGATCAGCGAGGAGAGGGCCGCCTGGTCGGTGATCCGTACGAAGGTGCGGTTCATCGGCATCACCGCCCGTACCAAGACCAGCCCGAACACCTGGCGGTGGTACCAGGCCGCCCCATGGGCCACCCACCTCCCGCGCCGCGCCCTGGTCGGCGTGTCCCTGCGCAGATGGGTCTGGGAATACTTCGGCGACCACCAGCACAAGATCACCCGCTCGTTTCCCGTCGCACGGTGGCTCGACCAGGACACGCACCTCCCGGCACGCGACCCCAAGGCGTTGGCCGCCCTCGCCGAAGCCGTGGCCATCGTCGCCTACGGCCGCTCGCCCGAAGGGCGAGCCGGGCTTACCGCCGCGATAACCGGCGAACCCACCATGCGCCAGCCATGGGTACGGTCGCTGGTAACCGAACTACGCCGGCCCGTCACCACCCGCCAGACCTGACCCGTGCTCACTGTCGGGCCTGCGGCGAAAACGTTCCGACAACCCCACCGTGTTCCGGCCGCTGCCGCGCCTGCGAGAACTTCGTCTCGGTGATCCGCTGTCCGGCGGCACGTCGCTGGTCAGGGCGTTCCCCCTGCGCCACCACCTGAATCGAAGTTCGCCGCGTCGCCATAGACAGCGTTCTCCGCGATGGCGGCGGAATAGCGCTCGGGGACACCTCGACCCCGCTCGAAGATGTCGCGACCAGGGCGCGGCGATCTACGCCGTATCGCGCGCATGGCGGACCGCGCCGCCGCCACCTTCTCCTCGGCGGTCTGTGGCCGACGGCGTCTGCGCCGATGAAGCAGGACTGTGCCGCCCGTGGCGAGCCCGATGCCAGCGAGCAGGAGATACCACCACATGTCCTCACAGTAGAAGGGGCCCGCATCTACGCGGGTGTACCCCGCTGGCAGCCGCGATCCCGGTGGTCCGCGCCCCGTCATTGCCGGCGGACTCGCCGCCCTCGCCGCTGTCCGTTAACCCGGAAACCGCGCCTCGCTCAGGAACCGGCGACCGCGCCACTGTCGGTGGCGGGCACCTGAGGGCGGACCTGGGCACGGACCTCTGCGATCGCGTCGGCCAGGACTTCCACTCCGTCGACGATGGAGCGTTCGGTGAGGGTGGCGTAGCCGAAGATCAGCCCGCCGAGCCCGGCAGGGCTCACGCGGTACCGGGAGACGCCCTGCACGACCAGTCCGCGCCGGGCGGCGGCGGCCACGACCGACGCCTCGTCGAGGTCCTGCGGGAGCCAGGTCACGACGTGTTGGCCCGCCGCTACACCGACCGGCTCCAGTTCGGGTAGCCGTGCGCGCAGCGCGGCCAGGAGTGCGTCGCGACGGCGGCGGTAGACCGGGCGCATGCGCCGCAGGTGCCTGTCGAATTCGCCGCGGGTGAGGAAGTCAGCGAAGGTCAGTTGGTCGATGACGGGAGAACCGCGGTCGGCCCGTACCTTGGCCGCCGTGATCTCGTCGACCAGGTGTGCCGGGGCGAGCAGCCATCCCAGACGCAACCCCGGCGCCAGGGTCTTGCTCGCCGTGCCGCAGTAGACGACGGTGTCGGGTGCCAGCCCCTGCATGGCGCCGACGGGCGCCCGGTCGTAGCGGTACTCCGCGTCGTAGTCGTCCTCGATCACCACGGCGCCGCGGCGCTGCGCCCAGCCGATGACCCGGGCCCGCGCGGTGGCCGACAGGACGCCGCCGGTGGGCCACTGGTGCGAGGGCGTCAGCACGACGACGTCCGCGTCGGTCCGTTCCAGCTCCTCGACGAGGAGGCCGTCTGGCCCGACCGGGACGCCGATCACGTCCAGGCCGGCCACGGCCGCGACGAGGCGGGCATCGTCGTCCGCGGACGGGTCCTCGACGGCCAGCCTGCGCGCGCCGCGCGCCGCGAGCACCTGGAGTATCAGCGCGACGCCTTGGCCGTAGCCGCTGCAGATCACGACGTTCTCCGGACGGGCGGATGTGCCGCGGACCCGGTTGAGGTAGTCGGTCAGGGCGACGTGCAGTTCGGGTACGCCACGCCCGTCGAGGTAGGCGAAGCGTTCGTTCGGGGTGGTGGTGAGGACCGTTCGCACCGAACGCAGCCAGGCGGCGCGGGGGAACGACGACACGTCGGTGCGGCCGTACCCGAAGTCGATCTGTGCCGCCGGTCGGTCAGCGCCGCTCCGACCTGCCGGCGGTGGGGCCGGCTCGACCGCGACCCGGGTGTACCCGCCCGCCCGACTGGTGAGGTAGCCCTCGGCGACGAGTTGCTGGTAGGCCTCGACGACGACGCCGCGGGCGACGCCGAGATCGGCGGCGACGGTGCGGGTGGGCGGCAGTGACGTTCCGAGACGCAACCGGCCGGCCCGGATGCCGCCCCGAATCGAGGCGGCGATCTGCCGGTGCAGCGGTTCGGCGGCGGACCGGTCGACATGGATGAGCAGGTCCTCCGCGGTGCTCGAATTGGTTCTGATTCGCCCCATGGAATCGGACCTTACCGGGTGTACCGATTTCCATCAGGCTCAGATGTATGACGACAACGACCAGTCCCCGCTTCGACGGCCGCGTCCTCACCCCCGGTGATCCGGGTTACGACGCGGCCCGCACCGTCTGGAACGCCATGGTTGACCGGCAGCCGCGGATGATCGTGCAGGCCGCGAGCGTCACCGACGTGGTGGCCGCGGTGCGCCTGGCCCGCGACCTCGACCTGGAGATCGGCGTACGCTGCGGCGGGCACAACGTGGCCGGCTTCGCCGTCCCCGCGAACGGCCTCATGATCGACCTGACCCCGTTGAACGGCGTTCGGGTCGACCCGATCCGGCGACGCGCCCGGGTCCAGGGTGGCGCGCTGCTCGGCGCACTCGACCGGGCGTCGCAGCCGTACGGCCTCGCCACGACTGCCGGCAACGTCTCGCACACCGGGGTCGGCGGCCTGACCCTCGGCGGCGGCATGGGCTGGCTCGCCCGCCAGCACGGTCTGGCCTGTGACAACGTCGTCTCCTACACGATGGTCACCGCGGACGGGAAGGTGGTCACCGCGAGTCGAACCGAGAACCCCGACCTCTACTGGGGCCTGCGCGGCGGGGGTGGCAACTTCGGCATCGTCACCGACTTCGACTTCCACCTGCACCACATCGGTACGCGGACCCTGGTGGCCGAGTTCGACTTCCGCGCCGAGGACGCCGTGCCGGTGCTCGAAGGCTGGCGGGACCTCAACGCCGTCGCGCCACGGGAGGCGACCTTCACCGCTGATGTCCACGACACTGCCAGCGGCCCCATCGCCACCGTCGGCTTCGTGTGGGTCGGCGACCCGGCACCGGGTCTCCGGTTGCTGCCGGCGATGCGCGCCCTCGGGCGCCCGGTCGCTGAGCGGGTCACCACCCCGTCATACCTGCAGTTGCAGCAACGCGACGACACCGTCGGCGGCCACGCCTACCGCCGGTACTCCAGCGCGCACTACCTGCGGCGGTTCCCCACCGCCGCGATCGAGGCGTTCCTGCTGCGCGGTGCGGCAGACCTGCACGCCGGCACCCACCTGCCCGGTGTCGGCCTGCAGGCGCACGGTGGCGCGATCGCTGACGTCGCGGATGCCGACGCGGCGTTCAGTCACCGCGGTACCGCGTTCGAGTTCGGAGCTGGCTCCCGCTGGACCGATCCGGCCGAAGACGACGTTCGGATGGCAGCGGCGCGCAGTGCCGGAGCGGCACTGGGCCCGTACGCCGACGGCGTCTACGTCAACTCACTCGCCGCCGACGAGGGGCAACACGGGGTACGCCGCGCGTACCCGGCCGCCAAGCTCGCCAGGCTCACCGCCCTCAAGACGGTCTGGGACCCCCACAACGTGTTTCACCTCAACCACAACATCCGGCCCCACAGCCGGTAGCGCGTACCCCCTGGCAGCGCCGACGCCCTCCGGCAGGATCCACCGCGCACCGGCGGGTCACCGCCTCGACGCGCGCCGGGTGGAGGTCACTGTGCGGTTGGGCGGTGGGCGGGTTGGAACAGTTCGATGAGGTTGGCGGCGGGGTCGGCGAGCAGGATCTGGCGCCCGCCGGGGCCAGCGATCACGTCGCTGCGGAACGACACCCCGTCGCCGCGTAGTCGGTCGATCTCCGCGTCCAGATCGTCGACGATGAGGTGGATGCGGTTGCGTCCGGCGTCCGCGGCGTCGTCGGGGGTGGCGCGGGCGCCGGAGCTGGCCGGCCCGGACAGCAGCAGCCGCAGCGGGCCGCGTACGACGTCGGCGAAGGCGGGCACGGCGCTGGTGTGCACTGTGAAGCCGAGGTGGGTGGTGTAGAAGTCGATGGCCGCCTGGACGTCATCGACGATGTATCGGACGCTGGCGTGCTGCTCAGTCGCTGTCATGGCGGCATCTCTCCGTTAGGTTCGGGTGGCGTTGAGGGCAGGCAGCAGGTGTCTGGCGTGGGTGTCGATGTCGGCCGCAGTGCGCTGAGCGGCGGGTAGCTGGCCTGGTCGGTGCCGCCGCCAGAGTGCATCGAGTGTCTAGGATTCACCACGTGTCCGGATACCGCGACTTTCAGTCAGGCTTGAGATTCCTGCCGACACTGGCGATCGCTCCCGATGGTGACTCGATCGCCTACGTCGATGACGCCAACGGACAATTCAACCTGGTCACCCAAGCACTGTCGACTGGCGACACGCGACGTCTTACCGCCGGCACCGACTCGACGGTCCGTCGGGTGGCATGGCATCCCGGCGGTGAATGGCTGTTGTTCCTCGCCGACGACAGCGGGGACGAGAACACGCAGCTGTACCGGGTCAACGCTGCTGGCGGGATCACGGTGCAGCTAACCAACGCGCCGGACGTACAGTACTCGGCTGCCCTCGGCGACCCGTTCTCCCCCGACGGCCGGTTCATCGCCTACTGCGGTAACGACCGGAATCCGGCCGACCAGGACGTGCTTGTGCACGACCTGTCGACCGATGAGGTACGCCGGATCTACACCGGCGGCGGCAGGGTCTACCCCGGGCACTGGTCCCCCGACGGGTCCCGGCTCACCCTCGCCGAATGGCGGACCACCAACAGCGACCACCTGGTCCATCTCATAACTGTCGACGGTGCCGAACCGCGATCGTTGACGCCGTACGACGATGTGGCGACCTACTGGTTGGGGCCGTGGCTGAGAGACGGCAGCGGATTTCTGGTGCTGTCGAACGTCGGTCGGGAGTTCACCGGGCTCGCGACCATGGATGCCGAAAGCGGCGCCCTCACCTGGCTGGACACCCCGGATTGGGATGTGGAGGAGGTCGCTCTCTCGACGGACGGCCGGGTCCTGGTCTGGAACGTCAACGTCGACGGCTTCTCCCAACTGCGCGGGCGTGACCTCGTCAGCGGCGTCGACATCCGCATGCCGGAACTGCCAGCTGGCACGGGGACCGGCCTCACCGTGTCCGGCGACGGGCGGTTCGTCGTGCTGCGGCTGTCCACAGCAACCCGACCATGGAACATTCTCCTGATTGATCTGGAGCTTGGAGAGCTCAGGTGGCTGAGCAACGTGCGGCCGGTCGCGGCCGACCCCGCCACCTTCCGCGAGCCGACGTTGGTTCGTTATCCGGCGCAGGACGGCCGCCAGATCCCTGGCTACCTCTACCGTCCTGAAGGACCGGAACCAGCCAGTGTCCTGATCTCGATCCACGGTGGCCCGGCCTGGCAGGAGTTGCCGGTCTACATGCATGACGGCTTCTACCAGTATCTCCTGGCACATGGCATCGGCGTCTTCGCTCCCAACGTGCGGGGTTCTCTTGGTTACGGCCGCACCTACTCCGACCTCGTCAACCGTGACTGGGGCGGTGGCGATCTGACCGACCTCGCTGACGCCGTCGCGTACCTGCGGGCGCAGGAGTGGATCGACCCGAATCGCATCGGCGTCATGGGTGCCTCCTACGGCGGCTTCGCCGTGTTGTCGTGCCTCAGCCGGCTGTCGGAGCTGAACTGGGCCGCCGGTGTCGATTTCTATGGACCGAGCAATCTGGTCACCTTGGCCAAGGCGTCACCGCCGACGTGGCGCTCGTTGGTGGCCGCGGTGATCGGTGACCCGGAAGCCGATGCGGATCGACTGATGGCGCGCTCGCCGGTCACCCACGCCGACCGGATCCAAGCGCCCCTGATGGTCGTCCAGGGTGCCAACGATCCTCGCGTACCACGGCAGGAGAGCGATCAGATCGTCGAGCGGCTTCGATCCCGTGGCGTCGAGGTGCGCTACGAGGTCTTCCCAGACGAAGGCCACGGCCTGCTTCGCCGCGACAACCAGGCGAGGGCCTTCGCGGATGCCGGCGAGTTCCTCATCAGGCACTTGCGCGGTCGCGGCGGCTCCGTTGGCCAGAGCGGGCACTCCATGGACGACCACCCCGAGGAGAACGACAGTTCCTCTCCCCTGCTCGGCCAGTGAGTCCGCCGGGCGTACGGCCCGCCACCAGGGGTTCCGCAAACCGGTGGCCGCTACCGCCGGTGTCGAACGTCCTCGCCAGCAGGGTCCTCCCTACCCGAAGCGGATCGCCCTTGTTCAGGTGACCCAGTTCGTGGGCCAGGAGCGAAGCCCGGGCCCACGAACTGGGTCAATGGCGGGTGGGGCGCGCTACGGCTTCAGCACGATCTTTCCTCGCGCGTGGCGGGACTCACTCAACTCGTGGGCGGCGGCCGCTTCCTCCAGGGAGAAGACGGCTGCGACCGGCACCGTGAAGCGGCTCCGCTCGGCGAGTTCGCCGGCGGCGGCGATCCCTTCGAGAGCCGGTGAGTCCGCGCCGGGGCCAGAGCCGCGCGACAGGTGCACGCCGTACGCCGGGGCGTTGATGTCCGCGATGCTCACCACCCTGTCCGGGCCGGAGACCAGCCGGACCAGGTCGGGTATCGAGCCGGAGCCGGCACAGTCGAGTACCGCATCCACTCCGCCGGGCAGCAGCGCGTCGACCCGCCCGGCCAGCCCGGAGCCGTAGGTGGTCGGGATGGCCCCGAGCGAGGCCAGGAAGCCGTGATTGCGGTCGCTGGCCGTGCCGATGACGGCCGCGCCGCGAGCGACAGCGAGTTGGATCGCCGTCGTACCGACCCCGCCGGCCGCACCCTCGATCAACAGCGTGGTGCCGGCCCGCACGCCCAGCAGGTCGAGCACGCGGGTGGCCGTCTCGATGTTGCCGGCCGCGCCGCCCGCCTGTTCCCAACTCAGGGCGGCCGGCTTCGGTGCCCACGCGGCCAGGACGGCGTATTCGGCGTTCGCTCCGCCCATCTGGGCGTAGTCCGTGATCCCGAACACCTCGTCGCCTGGCCGGACCGTGGTCACCCCGTCACCGATCTCGTCCACCACGCCGGCCGCGTCGACGCCTGGCACGTGCGGCAGGCGGAGCGGAATCCATTCCTGGAATCGGCCGGCGCGGACGTATGTGTCGGCCGGATTGACACCCGAAGCCCGAACCGCCACCCGGATCTGCCCGGGTCCGGCGTGCGGTTCCGGTGCCTCCGAGACCGCAAGCACACTCGCGGGACCGTACTGGGAAAATTGCAGAGCCCTCATGTGCGGGGACGCTAACGCGCCTGCGCCGTCCGCCTCGCTAAAGTGAGAGCAGTGACCGCCCATTTGTCTCACACCCTTCGCTCCGACGCGCTGGACAACCGGGAGCGCATCCTCGACGCCGCCCGCGCGGTCTTCGCCGTTGCGGGTCTGGACGTGCCGATGCGGGAGGTCGCACGGCATGCCGGAGTGGCGCCGGCCACCCTGTACCGCAGGTTCCCGACCAAGGAGATGTTGGTCACCGAGGCCTTCGCAGAGCAGATGTACGCCTGCCGCGCCGTCGTCGACGAAGGTCTCGCCGATCCGGATCCGTGGCACGGTTTCTGTCTTGTCATTGAGAAGATGTGTGAACTGAACGCACGCGATGGGGGTTTCACCGCGGCTTTGATCTCGACGTTTCCCAATGCCGTGGATTTCGACGCGCGCCGCGAATACGCTCTCCGGTCGATCGCCGAGTTGGCCCGCCGGGCCAAGGAAGCCGGCCGTCTGCGCCCCGACTTCGCCCTGGACGACGTCATCCTCGTACTCATGGCCAACAGCGGTATCCACGCGCCGTCGCCGACCGCCAGGGTCGCCGCCTCCCGGCGCTTCGCCGCGCTCGCCATCCAGGCATTCCGCGCCAGCCCGGATGCCTCACCGCTGCCGCCTGCGGCGCGGCTGGCACCCCCCGCACCGGTGTCGCGCGGGCCAGCGGAGCCCGGCGACGAGGGCGGCCTGGCCGCCGGTTAGCCACTGCCCTGGCCTCGGCCGTCGTCTCCGGCGCGGGATGGGTCTCCTCGTCGCTCTGGGTGAGGCCGCCCCGGGTGCCCACCGTCAAACCACGCAGTCCGTGGGGCCGGGCCACGACGTGCTGCGTTGACCCGGCAGCACAGCGTAGTTAGCGTTAACAACCCCCGTCCACATCAGAGGGAGCCATCCACCGGTCAAGGAGGGTCCATTGAGACTGCGACAGCGAAGGCCACGTCTCGGGTTGGGTCGGAGAGGTAGAGGTGTCGCGGTCCTGGCACTGGGTGCGCTGCTCTCGGTCTCGTTCGCGGCGGTGCCCGCGCACGCTGCCGAGGAGCAACTCGACGACGGTCTGGTGCACCATTTCGCGCTCGACGAGACCAGTGGGACGACGTTGGTCAACTCGGGTAGCGCGGGATCGGCGGCGAACGCCACGCTGGTGAACCCCGAGAAGGCGACCTTGACCGGCGAGGGTGTCAGGTTCAACCCCGGCTCCTACGAGAGCGCCCTCGACGGCGCGTACGTGCAGCTGCCGAACGACATCACCGCCGGCATGTCCAACCTCACCGTCGACTATGACGTCTGGGTTGACCCGGCGAACGTCGGCGAGCACCAGATGTGGGGTTTTGGTCGCAAGTCCGGCTCGTGCGACGTTGACACCGGCGCGGAGGGCTCGATCTTCGCGTCGAACACCCAGCGGTTCCGCGTCGCGGTGGGTCCGGCGAACCTCCAGCAGAACCGGGTCCGCATGCTGGAGGGAGCGTGGACGCACGTCACCTTCACCCAGTCACTGAACCCGACCGGTACGAGTTGGACCGGCAGGCTCTACCTCGACGGCGTGCTGCACGCGACGTCGACGAACCTGACCACGCCGCCCTCGGTGAACGCCGCGGGGACGAACTGCAATTTCCTGGGTCGCTCGCAGACGTCGGGCCACTATTCGTTCCGCGGGACGATCCGAGACTTCCGGGTGTACGACCGGGCGGTCAGTCTCGACGAGACACTCGCCCTCGCGCAGCGGACCGTCTCCGACGGCGTCCGCGCCGACACCGACGCCATCGATCTTGGCCTGACCAGTGCGATCGTCCGTGACATCACGCTGCCGAAGGTGGGCTCCGTGGCGGGCTCGACCATCACGTGGACGAGCTCCGACCCGTCGGTCGTCGCGGTCCACACCCCGCCGGCCGTCGCCAGCGCCCGCAAGGTGGCGGTGACCGGCAGGATCACCCGGCCCGCGCAGGGGCAGCCGGACGCGACAGCCACGCTCACGGCGACTGTCCGCAAGGGCGCCCAGGAGGTCGGCACGCGGGACATCCCCGTCGTGGTGAAGGCCGAGTTCGACGATGCGCAGGCTGTCGACCGTGACACCTTCGACCTGGCCCTGAACACCACCAACGACGTACGCGGGAACCTCGACCTTGCCGCCAGGGGCGAGTTCGGCTCCACGATCACCTGGCGGTCGACCACCGACCTCGTCACCCCGACGGGTGTGGTCACCCGCCCGGCCTTCGGCCGTGCGGATGTTGCCGCCACCCTGACCGCGACCATCACCAAGGGCGCGACCTCGCAGACGAAGTCGTTCCCGGTGCGCGTCGTCGCCATGCCGCGCTCCGAGGAGTACGAGCGGTACTTCATGGGGTACTTCAAGGGTGAGGGGATCGCCGACGGCGAGCAGATCATGTTCGCGACATCCAACGGGAACACCGCGCTGGACTGGACCGGCCTGACCGGGGGTCGGCCGTCACTCATCTCCCAGCTGGGCGACCAGGGTCTTCGTGACCCGCACATCGTCCGCTCACCCGACGGCGACACGTTCTACATGATCGCTACCGACCTGAACTGGTACGACCAGGGCGGGTACGCCATCAACGACACCCAGTACATCGAGGTGTTCGAGTCGCACGACCTGGTGAACTGGACCCCGCAGCGGCACGTGAAGGTCGCGCCCGACAACGCGGGCAACGCCTTCGCGCCGGAGTCGCTGTGGGTGGAGGAGATCGGCGCCTACGTCGTGTTCTGGGCCCAGTCGCTGTGGAGCGACCCGGTGAACCGCACGGGTCAGGGCAACGCGCAGATGTGGTACGCCACGACGCGGGACTTCCAGACGTTCTCCGCTCCCCAGGTCTGGCAGAACCCGGCCCCGCTGTCACGGATCGACACGACAGCGATCCGGGTCGGCGACAACTACTACCGCGTGACCAAGAACGAGGCCGGCAACCAGGGCTCGGACATCTTCTCGGAGAAGCACACCGACTTCCTGGACAGCAACATCGACAACTGGACGTTGGTCGCGCCGGCGCTGGGGCGCACGACGTGGGTCGCCAACCAGGGGTACGAGGGACCGGTCATCTTCAAGGCCAACCCCGGTGACACCGCCTGCCCCGGCCAGTTCTACCTCTGGGGTGACCGGTACACGAACGGCGGTGGGTACCAGGCCGCGTGCCACGAGAACATCGAGGCGCCGACCTGGAACGCCAAGGCGATCACGATGACCAACGCGGGTGTCGTCCGTCCGCGTCACGGCACCGTGATCCCGCTGACCGTGCGCGAGTGGAACGACATCCGCGGGATCCCGAACAGCGACGTCGCGACCACCACCGAGGTGGCCGTCCAGCCGTACGCGAGCGGGGCCCAGGCGACCACGGCCACCGTGACCGTCACGGCAGCCGACGGGTTCGAGACCGGCGGTCAGGTGCGGCTCAGTGTCGGCTCGTGGTCGACGCTCGCCCACCTGAGCGACGGCGCGGCCACTGTCACGCTGCCGACGGGTCTGCCTGCGGGTGCCCGGACGGTCAAGGCCGAATACCTGGGCTTCGACTACCTGAAGACGTCGGAGGGTACGGCGTCGTTCGAGGTGCCTTCCGGTACGGCCGCCGTCAAGGTCCACGCGAAGGCCACGCCGGCGTCGGTTGTCCGCGGGGACACGTTCACGCTGAACGTGAGCGTGGGGCCGGCGGGCAGGCCCAAGAAGAACGCTCCGACCCCGACCGGCGAGGTCACCGTCACCTTCGGCGGCACCGTGCAGGTCGTGCCGCTGGTGGACGGTAAGGCCGTCGTCGAGTTGCCGACCGCTGGTCTGCGGCGCGGGTCGTACCGGGTCCACGTCGCCTACTCCGGCAACCCGACCTACCAGCCCCACGCCGGCAACTATCAGAAGTTGACGGTGCGGTAGCCAGCCCAGGAACCCGCACCGCTGACGGGCGGCGCAGGAAGGAGCGGGTGGGATCAGTGGATCCCGCCCGCTCCCCTGGTGCTCGACCCCGCGACCGGACTACGGAGTGATCATGCCCTTCGAGACGACCAGGTTGTAGTTCTCGCCGAACACGTTGAGTTCGTGGACGCCGACCTTGACGTTCTCGGTCGTACCCAGGACCTTCAGCCTGACCGCGTTCGTCAGCACCCGGTCGAAGGTGACGTAGTCAGCCGTGTACGCGGTGGTGTTCGTGCTCCTGTCGACCAGGGGCCGCCACGTGTTGGTGGGGATGTCCTTGTACTCCAGCGTGTACCGCACGGCGTTGTCACTGGTGAACGTGCGCCCGAGCTCCTTCCACTGGATCTGCGCGGCGGAGATGTGGAAGACGGTCCCGAAGCCCCTGATGTACGTGGGCGCGGTGTCGCTGTCCGCCGGCTCCCACCACGTGGAGAGGGAACGGTCCGATCCGTAGTACGGGTTACGCCCGGGGGCATAGCTGCTTGCCCAGTACGCCTGGCTGTTGGTGGCCACGTTGTAGAGCCCGACGTCGTCCCGGCCCGAGATTTTCTTCCCCGGGGCCAGTTGCGGCGTGTTGGACAACTCGCAGTCGATCGCTCCCCGTTTCGGACCGGCGGGAATCACGGTGCAGACGTCCATGCCCAGTCGCCGCTCGAAGAACTCCTCGTAGGCGATGACATAGGTGTAGAAGAACACCAGGTTTCCGGAGTTGTCGAGGACGAAGCTGCCGTGCCCGGCGTTCGGGTACACCGCACTCGGGTGGTTGTTCCCGTAGCCGATCGGGTTCTGCTGGGTGACCTTGAATCCGGAAAGCGGTTTGTCCGAGGTCATCACGCCGGTCGCGTACGTGGTGAACTCCGTGCCGCCGGACGCGACCGAGAGGTAGTAGGTGTCCCCCACCTTGAACAACTGCGAACCCTCCACGTACCCGTGTGTGTAGGTGGCCTTGTTGTCACCGATGTGCTGCCACTCCTGGCGCGGGTCGAAGGTCCAGAGCACGACCGGGTCGCTGATGAGCTGGCGGGGATTGTTCGGGTCGAGTTCGGCGCCCATGATCGGTGAGCCGATGTTGTACGTCAGATACAGCCGACCGTCGGTGTCCGGGAAGAACTGCACGTCGCCGACGCTCAGGGTCTGGCCGGTCGGGCGCAGGAAGTTGCCCATGCTGGTCCACGGCCCGGTGGGCGAGTCGGCCTGATAGACCGGCGTGTTGTTGCCGGCCATGTAGAACTTGTCGCCGAGCTGGACGACGGTCGGCGCGACCAGGCCCAGGTTCATCTGGTGGGGCGTCCACGTGAGGTAGTCGGTGGTGGACCAGACGGTGCGGTTGTTGTTCGGTGCGCTCTGCATGGCACCTGATGCGTAGAGATAGATGGTCCCGTCGACGTTCAGCGCGGACCAGTCCGCCCCGGTGCGGGCGGAGTTCTCCGAGATCCTGCTGAAGCCAACTGTGGATCGGCTCGCCAGCGTCCGCCCGGACGCTGCCGTCCACGTCTCCAGGTTCAAGCTGGCCGGGATCTGCGACGTGTTCGCGACGTTCGCGTCGGTGGGTGGCATCGTCCCCACGATGTTGCGCACCGCCATCCCCGGCAAATTGATCGGGTTGACGTACGTCTGGGCCATGTCGACACCGGCCAGTGGCACCTTGGCGGACGGGGTTTGCGGTCCGACGCCCGGCGGTGCCGGCGGCACGGGCTTCTCCGCCGCGGCCGGCACGATCGGTGCCAGTTGACCCACCCCGATTCCCACCAGGAGAGCGAGGCCAATTGCCGCCAACCCTCGACGTCGTTTCCCGGCGGCCCTCTCGATAACCATCAGGTCCCACCTTCCTTCTGGTCGTGATAACGCTAACAACAAACGGCCGTCGCCCGATTTTTCGGACAACCGACTTCACGTGGTCGGTTGCTGGGTGTGAGGCACCCTTCGAATAGGCAAGAAGGGTGGGAGAAGGCGGGTCCGCTCGACCAGCTGGGCGCTCAGCGCGCACGTTCATGGGCTCGGTCTCGCCCAGCGAGCGAGGATCAGCGACGGGCAGCTGTTAGCGCTAACAAGGTTTCGGTGATGTTAACCGTACTATCTGGAGCCTGTCAAGAACGTCAATGCCACGGCACCGTTACCGCCACCGCCGCTGCCGCTGCCGGGTGGCTGCACTCCCGCCGGACACGAAGTCGTGCCCGGAACCGTCGCCGCCCCGTAGGCGACGGTTCCGGGCGTAGACCCTCGACCGCTCGCGTGCCGGTATGCGCCGTCGGTCACCACCAGTCGAAGTAGCGGCCGGCGTGGAAGATCCCCACACCGATGGCGGCGACGATGCCGACCGCGAGCACGACCGGGGCGATCACCACGCTGCCGGCCGCGACGCCGATGGCACCAGCGGCGATGGCCAGACCCGCGCCGATGCCGACGGCGCCGGCCACCACCCCCGGGGTGTCGCCAGCCTCGGCGGCCCGGTTCATGCTGACATACGAGACGGCGGCCAGACCGATGCCACCGATCACCAGTCCAGCGGTCATCGCGCTGACGGTGGCGACCGTGGCACCCGGCACGGCGATGGCGTACAACTCCAGGCCACCGCCGACCGCGCCGAGCGCGTCACCGACGCCCATCTCCCAGTCGCCCTGCTGGTAGTCGCCCCACAGGGCGAACGCCGACAGGCCGAACCCGAGGACGCTGAGCCCCTTGCCGGCCATGCCGGTCCGGCCCGGCAGTCCGCGCACGTGCTCCGGTGCCGTGGCGGTGGCCGGGATCTTCCGTCCCCGTCCCGGGTTGGTCGCCGTGCGGATCGCGTTTCCCACGCTGGCCGGCGCGTCGGTCTCGGTGATGATGACGGCCTGAGACCGCTTGCCGGCCATGGTGCCGCTCGGGTTGGCCTGGATCGCGGCGTCCGCGTCCCGGGTCGCCTCCCGGGCGATGTCACCGGCCCTGCCGTACACGTCGGTCGACTTGATCTGCTTGACAGTGGTCGCGGTCTCCAGGTCGAAGTCCGCCGTGTTGTCGCGCCACGGCATGCCGTACAGCCATTCGAGGATGTTGCCGCGGAACGTTCCCCGGCCGCCCTTGAACTTGAAGTTCCAGATGAACTTCTCGGCTGCGGGCGCGGTGTGCGCGGCGGCGCCACCGGTGACGCCGGGTGCGGCCGGCGGCGGTTCGGGTGGCGGCTCCGGTGCGGGTGGCGGCGGCTCGGCCGGTGGCGGCTCCGGCGGCGGAGGCGGCGGCGTCGGCCTCGGTCGCGGCGGCGCGGGAGGCGGAAGTACGGCGTGCAGCACCCAGGTGCCGCCCGGGTGCTCGGACCAGGTGCCCCCCTCCAGGTTGAGGGTGACGTTGGGCTGGTAGTAGATGACCGAGTTGCTGTTGTTGATCCGTGGATCGAGCGTCGCGCCGTGGCTGCTGAGATAGCGGCGGAAGTCCTCCACCGTGGGGTTCTCGGACCCGGTGAAGTGGGGCTCCGAGATGGAGATGTCGTGGGTTTCCGGCCCGATGACGGTGGCGGGTCGGAATCCGGACGGATCTGCCATCCCGACCGGATTGTTGCGGCAGTACCGGAACAGGTTGCCCCCGTCGAC
>NZ_JAGPXZ010000170.1:0-9448 GCF_018070305.1 Micromonospora sp. M51
GCCGCGCAGCGCGGAATCAGTCGAAGGACGGCAGGGACGGGCCGAGGACGTCGTCGGCGTCGACGATCGTGTACGCGTACCCCTGCTCGGCGAGGAAGCGTTGCCGGTGGGCCGCGTACTCCGTGTCGATCGTGTCCCGGGACACCACTGTGTAGAAGTGCGCCTGCCGGCCGTCGGCCTTAGGCCGGAGCACCCGGCCCAGGCGCTGCGCCTCCTCCTGGCGTGACCCGAACGTCCCGGACACCTGAATCGCCACCGCCGCCTCGGGCAGGTCGATGGAGAAGTTGCCGACCTTCGAGATCACCAACGTGCGGATCTCCCCGGTGCGGAACGCGTCGAAGAGCCGCTCCCGCTCCTTGTTCGTGGTCGAGCCCTGGATGATCGGCGCGTCGAGGTACTCGCCGAGCTGGTGCAACTGGTCGATGTACGCGCCGATCACCAACACCTGGTCCTCCGGGTGCCGGTCGACAAGCGCCTTGACCACCGGCAGCTTGGTGCGGGCGGTCGCCGCCATCCGGTAGCGCTCCTCGGCCTCCGCCGTCGCGTACGACATCCGCTCCGCGTCGGTCAGGGTCACCCGTACCTCGGTGCACTCGGCCGGGGCGATCCAGCCCTGCGACTCGATGTCCTTCCACGGCGCGTCGTACCGCTTCGGGCCGATGAGGCTGAACACGTCACCCTCGCGGCCGTCCTCACGTACCAGGGTCGCCGTCAGGCCCAGCCGGCGGCGGGCCTGGAGGTCCGCGGTGAACCGGAAGATCGGCGCGGGCAGCAGGTGCACCTCGTCGTAGACGACCAGGCCCCAGTCACGGGCCCCGAACAGGTCAAGGTGGGTGAACGCGCCGCCGCGCCGCGAGGTGAGCACCTGGTACGTGGCGATGGTGACCGGGCGGATCTCCTTGCGCTCGCCCGAGTACTCGCCGATCTCCTCCTCGGTCAACGAGGTGCGGGCGATCAGCTCCCGCTTCCACTGCCGTCCCGCCACCGTGTTGGTGACCAGGATCAGCGTCGTCGCCTTCGCCTCGGCCATCGCCGCCGCGCCGACCAGGGTCTTGCCGGCGCCGCACGGCAGCACCACCACCCCCGACCCGCCGGCCCAGAACGCCTCGACGGCTTCCCGCTGGTACGACCGCAGCGTGAACGGCTTGCGCCCGTCCTTGCCGGCTTCGGCCAGCTCGATCGGGTGCGCCTCACCGTCGACGTAACCGGCCAGGTCTTCCGCCGGCCAACCCAACTTCAGCAGCGCCTGCTTGAGTCGGCCCCGCTCGGACGGATGCACCCGGATCGTGTCGTCGTCGATCTTGTCGCCGAGCATCCCGGCGAGCTTCTTGCTCTTGGCCACCTCGATCAGCACCAGCCGGTCCAGTGCGCGCAGCACCAGCCCGTACGCCGGGTCGTTGGCGAGCTGCAACCGGCCGTACCGGTCCATCGTCTCGGCCACGTCCACCAGCAGGGCGTGCGGCACCGGGTAGCGGGAGTACTTGATCAGCGAGTCGACGACACCCTCGGCGTCGTGTCCCGCGGCGCGGGCGTTCCACAGACCCAGCGGGGTCAGGCGGTACGTGTGCACGTGCTCCGGCGAGCGTTCCAGCTCCGCGAACGGCGCGATCGCCATCCGGCAGGCCTGCGCGTCGGGGTGGTCGATCTCCAGCAGCAGGGTCTTGTCCGACTGCACGATCAGTGGTCCACCGCTCACGCCAGCGTCCTCTCCTCGGTTGGCCGTCGGCCGAAACGGGTCGCATACCCGCCGCTGGCCGACCATCCAGTGTTGCACGATGCGGGACGGCGGAAGAAAGATGCGCACCCGCCGCAACCGTGACGGCACTCACGAACGTCTAAGAAGGGGACGATTGTCAGGGGAGGGCTCCATGAAGCACTTTCGGACCACTTCCCGGCTGCTCGCCCTCGTGGTGGTCGTGCTGGTCGGCGCGGGTGCGTGCGCGTTCGAGCCGCAGTCCGGTGGGAGTGGTGGCGGGGGAGCCGCCCCAGCCGGTGCGGCAGAACGGGCAACGGGGGCGAGCGACACGCCCCGGCCGGACCAGCACGGCCCGTCCACGTCGGCCGTAGCCACCCCGAAACCCTCCCGGAAACCCACGCCGAAGCCGACCCGCACGAGCACGGCCAAGCCGACCCCCAGCGGTACGCCGACCGTCGCCGGCTGCCCCCAGGGCCAGCACCAGCGCGCGGTGGAGACCTACCTGGCCCGGTTGGGTGGGTTCGGGGCGGTGACCGTTGACGGCCGGCAGTCCGCCGCCGACTGCGCGGCGATCAAGAAGTTCCAGAAGAGGTACGGCATTCGCCCCGTCGAGGGTCGCGCCGGGCCGACCACCCTCGACGTGGCCCAGCGCCTCGCCACCACCGACCCGGCCCGCTGCAAGGGCGGCACAGGCACCACGTTCTGCGTGGACCTGACCCGACAGACCGTCTGGGCGCTCCGCGCCGGCAAAGTGATCATGGCGCCGACGGTGACCCGCACCGGCATGTCCGGCTACCGCACCCCGGCCGGCACCTACACCGTCAACTACCGCAACCCCAAGGAATGGTCCGACCCGTACGAGGTGTGGCTGCCGTACTGGCAGCACTTCACCCAGGGGATGGGCTTCCACGAGACCACCACCTACCTGCACGAGAAGTCGATCGGCTCGCACGGCTGCGTCAATCTGCTGCACGCCGACGCCGTCCGGATGTGGGAACTCGGCAAGGTCGGCACCCGGGTGGTGCTGATCGGCCGCCGCCCCGGCACCTGAGCGACACGCAGCGAATTGCGGCGGTGACCCCCTGTCCGACCGGACTCTCGAGTGTCACTCTTGGAGTCCAGGGCCGGACCGGGCGGGGAGGCTGGGCATGACGGTCGACCATGACGTGATCGCGGAGCATGAGCAAGCAGCACCGGACGAGGTGTCCCGAGCGACCGTGATCGCGTACGCCGTCGCGGCGACGCTCCTGCTCGGGTGGTTCCTCTTCGGCTGGCTGGTGCTCCAGCAGGGCTTCATCGACTCGGTCGGGGAGGCCGCCGGCGCCGGCTTCGCGCTGCTGCTGGTCATCTCGGTGATCGGCACCGTGCGCCGGAGCCGCCGCTGACCGACAGCGCCCCGCGCGACGGCGCCGTCGGACAGTCCGCCACCACCGCCGCGGTGATCCGGTGCAACGCGAACGTGTGCAGCATCGCGGTCCGCTCATCCTCGGCCCGCAGGTAGCCGGCACCGATCGAAACCGGTTTGAGTAGGCGCGACGCGGTCGCCCCGTGCGCGTCGACGTAACCGACCCAGACCAGCGCCTTGTCCCGGACCGCCTGCTGGAGCACAGCCAGGGCCTCACTGTGGGTGTGCGCCGGCACTGGACCGCCGCCCAACCCCGGAGCACCGCCGCGCACCACCGCCGGTGCGCGTCGGGCCGCCCGCGCCGCCGCGTCGCCCCGCCGGATGTGCTCCACCACGCCGAGCAGCCGGGGCATGGGCAGCTTCGGGGCGGCCAGCGGATCGGTCGTACGACTGGTCACCGACACCCGGGGCGGGGCCCGCCGGATGCGCGGCCGGGCCAGCACGGTGCTGCCGGTGCCGTCCTCCTGCACCGGCGCGTACCCGGCGTCGCGAAGCGCGCCCAGCAACCGGCCAACCTGGTACTGCGTGCACAGCACCGTCGGCGCCAGCCGGCGCAACGCCAACGACTCCAGTCGCCGGTCGGCCAGCACCTCGCTGATCAGCGTCTCGTCGTCGCTGCGCAGGTACGCCCCGGCCAGGCCGACCCGCAGCCCGCCGTGCTTACGGGCCACGTCGTCGATCAGGTAGGTGAGCCCCTGCGGCACCGGGGTACGTGACCGGCGCCGGAACACGTCGTGCAGGTCGTCGGCGGTGTAGCCGGAATCCAGTGCCCGTCGCACGCTCGCCGTGGTGACCCGGTGCACGCTGGCCCCACCGGCCGACTCCAGCTCGGTCATCGCCTCCAGTTCGGCGGCGAGCGCCGGCTCGGGTGGGCCGGGCACCACCACGGTCAGGTCGGCCTGCACCAGGAAGTGGTCGACCGGTGCGGGCAGCAACGCGTCCAGCGCCCGGGCGGCACTGGACGGGTCACCGCTCTCGATGTCCGCGTGCACGCCCAGCGGGTCGTCGGTCCGCTCGTCGGTCGACGTCAGGTCACCCAGCAGCAGCCGACCGTACGTGGTGAGCGCCCCCAACCCCGTCACGCCCAGCTGCGCGGCCTCGGCCAGCACCTCCCGGTGGGCGGCGTCCCGGCCCCGGCTGCGGCGCGGGGCCCGCCAGTCCAGCAGGTCCTGCACCTCCTGCGGGGTGGGTGCGGTGGCCGGTTCCAGATCGGCGAGTACGCCCAGCACCGCCCGTCGGGTGGCCGGCACGCCGGCCCGTTCGGCCTCGGCGGAGAGCGCGGCGATCGGGCGGTCCCGGTCGTCCCGGCGGCCGACCAGCCCCACCTGCCGGGTCATGGTCAGCCACGCTCGGGCGAGCTGCTCCCACCGTTGGGCCAGTGAGGCGGCTCGCCACACCTCGTACCCGCCGGTCGGCAGCACCTGCTGGTCCGCCCCGTACCGGCCGGTGGCCGACCCGGGTATCTCCAGCTCACCGGCGAGCCCCGCCGCGTACGCGACCTCCAGCAGCAGCGCGGTGGTCGGTTCGTCCAGCCCGGCGGTGCGCGCCAACCGGCGCAGATCCCGCACACCGATGCCACCCGAACGCAGCACCGGCGCGGGCTCGTCGGCGAGTTGCTCCAGCAGCCCTTCGGTGTTCCGGACCACCTCCATGGTCTGCCCGGCCCCGGCCGAGTCGACAGCCTTCGGCTCCCGCGGTGCCGCGGCCACCGGCGGTGGGCTGGTGCGCAGGGGCCCGAGCGGGCCGGTGTCGCGGCGCAGCAGCAGGCCGACCTCGCGGGGCAGCTCCACAGTTCCGCTGGCCGTGGACGAGCCGGTCGTCACGGGGACCAGCAGCCGGTTGTCGACGAGCCACCGCACCGGGGAGCCGGTCGGGGCACCCCCGTTGGTGGGGTCGGAGAGGACCGGGTCCTCCGTACCGAGCGGCGGCGCCTGCAACGCTCCCGGCGGAACGCTGCCGACCGGTGGGCCGGCCGCCAACCGGTCCAGGATCGCCCGGGCCGAGGGTGGGGCGGCGAGCACCGTCCGTCGGAGTTTCGCCGGGTCCGCGCAGAGCGCTGCCGTGCGCGGGTCCAGCTCCGCAGCCGGCCGGCCGAGCCCGGCGGGGTACGGGGACACCTCGTCGACGGCGGGCACCACCTGGAGCGCGTGCTCCGGGCCGTACAGCAGGAAGAGCGCACGCAGTCGGCCCACGGCGGCCCGGACGGCCGTCGGAGCCGGCGGCTGCGGCCCGGCGGTCGCCATCGCGAGCACGGTGTCGGTGGCCGTGGTGGCGTCGTCCGGGTTCCGGGTGAGGCGGGCGGCGTCGAGGATCTGGAGGGTGAACTGGTCCAGCCCGTCCAGCGCGCGGGCCACGGAGACCCGGGACTGGGCCCGGATGGCCAGGGCGGAGACATCGGCCGGCACGGGCACGACGAGGTCGGGCCGCAGCTGGAGGAGCGCGGCCAGTGACTCGTCGGGCAGCGACCGCAGGTGGTCGGCGAGTGAGGTGGTCATCGTCTTTCCACGCTAGCCCGGCATCGGGCTTCCGCGCCCCTCGGACGTCCGGCCGACCGGGAGTAGCCGGTACGTTTCTCGACATGCCCGCACTGACCGTCGGATTCGACCTCGACATGACCCTGGTGGACTCCCGCCCCGGCATCGCCGCGGCGTACCGGGCGCTGACCGCGAGGACCGGTGTGCCGGTCGACGCCGAGCTGGCGGTGTCCCGGCTGGGGCCGCCGCTGCGTACCGAGATCGCGCACTGGTTCCCGCCGGAGCAGGTCGAGTCGGCCGTACGGGTGTACCGCGAGCTGTACCCGGCGTACGCGATCACGCCGACGCTCCTGCTGCCCGGTGCCCGGGAGGCCATCGACGCGATCCGGGACCGGGGTGGCCGGGTGCTGGTGGTCACCTCCAAGATCGGCCGGTTGGCCCGGTTGCACCTGGACCATCTCGGCCTCACTGTCGACGAGTTGGCCGGCGACCTGTTCGCCGAGCAGAAGGCGACCGCCCTGCGGGAGCACGGCGCCACCCACTACGTCGGTGACCACGTGGCGGACATGTCGGCGGCGGCAGCTGCCGGGGTGCCCGGCATCGGTGTCGCGACCGGCCCGTGCTCCCGGGCTGAGCTGCGCGCGGCGGGGGCGGAAGTGGTGCTGGACGAGCTCACCGAATTCCCAGCGGCGCTCGACGGGATGATCCAGCTAGCCTTGGAGCAGTAGCGGCTCAAGTGAAGCAGGGGTTTTCAGGTGCCTACGGGTCGAGTGAAGTGGTACGACACGGCCAAGGGATACGGCTTCGTCACCAGTGACGAGGGCGGCGACGTGTTCCTGCCCAAGGGGGCGCTGCCGGCGGGTGTCACCGACCTCAAGGGTGGCCAACGGGTCGACTTCAGCGTGGTGGACAGCCGCCGGGGCGCGCAGGCCATGGGAGTCAAGCTGCTGGACGCGCCGCCGTCGATGGCGGAGCTGCGCCGTCGACCGGCCGAGGAACTGCACGGCCTGGTCGAAGACATGATCAAGGTGCTGGAGGCGAAGGTTCAGCCGGACCTGCGCCGGGGACGGTACCCGGACAGGAAGGCCGCGCAGAAGATCGCTCAGCTGGTCCACGCGGTGGCCCGCGAGCTGGAGGTCTGAGGCACCAGGCCGGCGGTGGCGGCCCGGTCGAGCAGTGCCGCCACCGCGGCGAAACCGGCTTCGCCCAGGTCCGCGGTGAACTCGTTGACGTAGAGGCCGATGTGCCTGTCCACCACGTCGAGCTCCATCTCCTGGGCGTGCGCCAGCACGTACTCCCGGCTGGCCGCCGGGTCCGCCCAGGCCTGCCGGACCGACTCGCGGATCCAACCGGCCGCGGCCTCCGGGTCGACCGCGCCGCGCTTGGCCAGGATCGCGCCGAGCGGGATGGGCAGGCCGGTGTCGGTTTCCCACCATTCGCCGAGGTCGACCAGGGCGCTCAGGCCGTGCCGGTGGTAGGTGAACCGCGCCTCGTGGATGACCAGCCCAGCGTCGTAGCGCCCCGCCGCCACGCCCGGCATGATCTCGTGGAACGGAACCACCTCGATCCGGGCCGGCGGTCGCCCGGCCGACCAGAGCCGGAACAGCAGGTACGCGGTGGTCCGGTCGCCCGGCACCGCCACCGTCGCGCCGGTCAGGTCGGTGCGGTCCGGCCCGCCGTCACGATCTCCGCGGGTGAGCACCAGCGGGCCGCACCCGCGACCGAGTGCGCCGCCGCAGGGCAGCAGGTGGTAGTCGTCGAGCAGCCAGGGCAGCGCCGCGAAGCTCACCTTCACCAGGTCGAACGCGCCCCGCTCGGCCGCCGTGTTGGTGACGTCGACATCGGCGTACGTCACCTCGACCGGCGGCGCGTCGGGCACCAGCCCGTGCACCAGCGCGTGGAAGACGAACGTGTCGTTGGGGCAGGGCGAGATCGCCAGGGAGAGCGCCACACCCCCACGCTAGCCCCGCCCCCGCCTCGCCGCCCGCGCCCACCCCGCTCAGTGTGATCCGCGACGGAGATCGGCGGCGGAGATCGCCGACGGGAGGTCCGTGACGGGAGATCCGTGATCGAGATCCGTGACCGAAGATCTGTGACGGGAGGTCCGCGACGGAGGTCCGTGACCGGGGGTCCGTGACGGGAGGTCCGCGACGAACGGCCGGCGGCACCGGGAGTGTGGCCAGCCGCCGGCAGCAGCGTGGGCGGTGATCCGCCCGGGGCGCGGGGTCCGTACCTCCCACGGACTCCCTTTGGAGCTGATGTCGCAAACGAATCGCGCTGGACCCGGGGCCGCAGGGTCCGCAGTCCTGGTGCGGCCGACGTGTTCCGGAGTGGCCCGAAGTCGTGGCGCGACCACAGCGGTGTGCGGGGTCGTGGTGTGGGCCGCAGCGGTCCGCCGTCGTCGTGATGTAGGCCGTGGTGGCGCAGGCCGTGGTGATGGAGGCCGTGGTGGCGCGGGTCGTGGTGATGGAAGCCGTGGTGGCGCGGGTCGTGGTGGCGCGGGCCGTGGCGATGTAGGTCGTGGTGGTGCGGGTCGTGGTGGTGCAGGTCGTGGTGGTGCAGGTCGTGGTGGTGCGGGCCGTGGTGATGGAGGCCGTGGTGGCGCGGGTCGTGGTGGTGCGGGTCGTGATGATGTCGCAGACGATTCAGCTCCAAAGGAGGTCTGCGGAGTAGGTCGTCCACCGACCGGAGGGGTTGTCCACAGCTTTATCCACAGTCCCGATGAGGGTGTTGATAGTGGGCTGACCAGCGGGGAGCATCGGTCCGTGACCGAGGCGAGCGACCACACCGACGGGGGCAGCGGCGCCGACGAGGGCGACCACGCCGACGGGGGCGACGGCACCGACGGGGGCAATGGCGCCAGCGAGGGCAATGGCGTCGAGCTTGGCCTGGCGCTGCGCGCTCTGCGTCGGCGGGCCGATCTGAGTCAGCGGCAGTTGGCCGAGAGGTCCGGGGTGCCGCAGCCGACGCTGGCCCGGATCGAGTCGGGGCGGTCGGCCGATCCCCGATTCCGGACAGTGGAGCGTCTCGTCCGGGCAGCGGGTGGGCAGTTGGTCATCGGCACCTCGACCGCGATCTCCGGCATCACAGAACCCACGCCGGTGCCGCACGACGACATGCGGGACGAGGCAGACCGCCGTTACCCGGCTCACCTGGACGTGTGGCCGGTCCACGAGCCTCGGGACTGGCCCGGTGCCTGGTGGGCGGAGTGGTACAGGTTGCCGCCCCAGCGATATCCACTTCCGCTGCCACCGGCCGCCTACGAGCGCAACCGGCGTTACCGCGACAACCGACGGTGGGGTGCCGAGGTCCGACGGACTGCGCGGGTGCGTCGGGTGATCGGTGGCGACCTGCCGGCCACCTCCTGGCGGTACCTCGCCGAGCTTCCCGACGGGGCGCTGGTTGGTGAACTGCGGGCCCACGAGCGCAGCCCGTTCCTGGAGTTCGGGGAGTGGCATCCGGGCATGCCAGAGCGGGAGATGGTGCTCGACGGCGTGCTGGTTGATCCCCGTTATCGGCGGTTGGGGCTCGGACGTCGGCTGGTCACCGCGCTGGTGGCTGACATGCGCGAGGCGGGCATCGACGACGCGGCCGCCATCGCCGAGGGGTTCGGCACCGAGCTGCTGCTGGCGTGCGGCTTCGAGATCGAGGCACGCCGTCCGGCGGCACTGCGCCTCAGCCAACCCGGCAAGCGCTGGTTTTCCTGAACGCGGGCCTGGTCAGCGCAGTGCCGGGGCCGCTGCGGTCAGGGCGGCGAGGGCTTCGCGCAGCCGCCAGGCGTCCCGGTCGCGCGGGCCGATCGGGTTGGAGATGGTGCGCAGTTCGGCGAAGGGCAGCCCGGCCTGCGCGGCGGCGACCGCCACGCCGTACCCC
>NZ_JAGPXZ010001517.1:0-448 GCF_018070305.1 Micromonospora sp. M51
TCTTATCACCAGGCTGGATACGGCGTTTAACGGCCAGGTATACCTTAACAATCTTCAGCACGCCCGGTGCCAGATCGTCGCCTTGGGTGATTTTACGGCGTTTCGCTTCGAGTTTTTTCTCGAACTCGTGTTTCAGTTCGTCATACTGCTCAGCCAGTTGCTCCAGCTGATTTTGTTTCTCTTCGTCGGTCAGGCCCAGTTCCAGCCAGCGATCGCGAGGCAGTTTGTCGAGCTTGTCAGCTTCAACGCCACCGGCAACCAGCACAGCGTAAATACGGCTGAACAGACCAGCTTCGAGGATCTGCAGTTCTTCAGACAGGTCTTTTTTAGCCTGCTTCAGCTGCATCTCTTCGATTTCAAGCGCACGCTTGTCTTTCTCTACGCCGTCACGGGTAAAGACCTGAACGTCGATAACGGTACCAGAGACACCGTTCGGTACGCGCAGAGA
>NZ_JAGPXZ010001518.1:0-447 GCF_018070305.1 Micromonospora sp. M51
CTGCCGGCGACCGGTACCTGCTGGGCGCTGGCGTGCTCTCGCTGCTGGTCGAAGCCGCCGCGCCGGACGGGCTGATCTGTGTGGTCGACGACTTCCAGTGGATCGACCAGGCCTCGGCCGACGCACTGCTGTTCGCCGCCAGGCGGCTGGAGACCGAAAAGATCGCGATGTTGTTCGCCGTGCGCGGGGACGCTCCGGTCAAGGGTGTGCCTCTGACGGTGGAGGTGCGTGGCCTCCCCGGAGCCGCCGCAGCCGAGATGCTGGAGTCCCGCTGCGGTGTGCAGCCCTGTGTGGCGCGGGAACTCGTCACGCTGACCCGCGCGAACCCGCTCGCGCTGGGCGAGATAGCCGCTCGCCTGACACCCGCGCAACTCGCCGGCAGCGAACCGCTGCCCGACCCGCTGCCCGGTGGGACCCGACTGTTCGGCGACCGGGTGGCCGCGTTGT
>NZ_JAGPXZ010001519.1:0-446 GCF_018070305.1 Micromonospora sp. M51
GACGTCCTCGCTGGCGGTGAGCGCCCGCCGGACGAACTCCGGGTCGGTGTCGAGGACCTCGCGGGCGGCCCCGGCCGGGAGGGTGGCCACCGTCAGCGCGTGACCGACCGAGTCGTGCAGCTCCCGGGCCAGCCGGTTGCGTTCGGCGAGCCGGCTGGCCTGCGCTTCGAGGGCGGCGATCCGCTCGGCCTGGGCCGGGCCGAGCAGCACCGGCGCCATGGATCCGGCGAGCGCGCCGAGCCCGGCGACGGCGTAGCCGAGGCCGACCAGCAGCAGCACCCCGGTCACTGTCAGCCAGCCGCTGTCCTGCCCGTCCAGCGGCCCGAACCGTTCCCGGCTGGTCAACTCTTCGCCGATGCCGAACTGCTGGGCGATGAACGCCAGCGCCATCGGCAGGGCGCTGAACAGCGCGATCCCCACCAGCGCGCCGACGATGAGGTGGGTGG
>NZ_JAGPXZ010000171.1:0-9426 GCF_018070305.1 Micromonospora sp. M51
CTGCCGGGGGTCGTCGAGGATCGACTCGATCACGCTGAGCACGTCGAGCGCGTACGACGGGGACTCGGCGTCGAGCAACTCGATGGTGGCCAGGGCGAGGGGGGAGAGCGGCTGGTTGAGGGCGAAGTCGAGCTGGAGGTCGACGGTGAGCCGGATCCGGCGGCCGGTCTCGTCCGGTTCGGGCAGCTCCTCGACGACCCCGCCGGCCCGCAGCGCCCGGTAGATGGCGATCGCCCGGCGGATGTGCCGGCGCTGTGCGGCCGGCTCCTCGTGGTTGTCGGTGAGCAGGTGCCGCATCGCGGCGAACGCGTCACCGGGCCGGCCGATGACGTTGAGCAGCATCGAGTGGCTGACCTGGAAGCTGGAGGTCAGCGGCTCCGGCTCGGCGTCGACAAGTCGGTCGAAGGTGGGCTGACCCCAGCCGATCGAACCCTCCGGCGGCTTCTTGCGCACCACCTTGCGGCGCTTCTTCGGGTCGTCGCCGGCTTTGGCGAGGGCCTTCTCGTTGTCGATGACGTGCTCGGGGGCCTGCACCACGACCCGGCCGATGGTGTCGTAACCGGCCCGCCCGGCCCGCCCGGCGATCTGGTGGAACTCCCGGTTCTTGAGCAGTCGGGTGCGTACCCCGTCGTACTTGGAAAGGCCGGTGAACAGCACGGTGCGGATTGGCACGTTGATGCCGACGCCGAGGGTGTCGGTCCCGCAGATGACCTTGAGTAGACCGGCCTGGGCGAGGGTCTCCACCAGGCGGCGGTACTTGGGCAGCATGCCGGCGTGGTGCACGCCGATGCCGTGCCGGACCAACCGGGAGAGCGTCTTGCCGAAGCCGGCGGTGAACCGGAAGTTGCCGATCGCCTGGGCGATCATGTCCTTCTCGGCGCGGGTCGCGACGTTGACGCTGGTCAGCGCCTGGGCGCGTTCCAGCGCGGCGGCCTGGGTGAAGTGCACCACGTACACCGGGGCCTGCTTGGTCTCCAGCAGCTCCTCGAGCGTCTCGTGCAGCGGCGTCATCGCGTACGAGAAGATGAGCGGGACCGGCCGCTCGGCCGAGCGCACGACGGCGGTCGGCCGCCCGGTGCGCCGGGTCAGGTCGTCGACGAAGCGGGTGGTGTCCCCCAGGGTGGCGGACATCAGGATGAACTGGGCCTGCGGCAGCTCGATGATCGGCACCTGCCACGCCCAGCCCCGGTCGGGCTCGGCGTAGAAGTGGAACTCGTCCATGATCACCTGGCCGACGTCGGCCCGTTCGCCCTCGCGCAGCGCCAGGTTGGCCAGGATCTCCGCGGTGCAGCAGATGATCGGGGCGTCGGCGTTGACGCTGGCGTCGCCGGTGAGCATCCCGACGTTCTCGGCGCCGAAGACCTCGCAGAGCGCGAAGAACTTTTCCGACACCAACGCCTTGATCGGCGCGGTGTAGAAGGTCGTGCGGCTGTCGGCGAGGGCCGCGAAGTGCGCCGCGATCGCCACCAGGCTCTTGCCCGAGCCGGTGGGCGTGTTCATGATCAGGTTGGCGCCGGAGACGATCTCGATGACCGCCTCTTCCTGATGCGGGTAGAGGTCGAGGCCGCGCTCCTTCGCCCAGCCGGCGAACGCGTCGAAGAGGGTGTCGGGGTCGGCGCTTGTCGGCAGCGCGGCGGTGAGCGTCATAGCCTGTCCATGGTGCCTGGATCATGCCCCGCTACGCCAACCGGGCCCGCACCGGACCCCGCCCAGACGCCCCGCCGCATTGCGGTTAGGGCGTTTCGTCGGTCACCGCCGGCGGTACAGCAGGTCGGCGACCGGCCGACCGGCGGTGATCGCCCGCCGCTCGAACTTCGTCACCGGGCGGTGCGCCGGACGCGGCGCGAAGCCGCCGTACGCGTCCACCAGCTCCGGGTCGGCGTCCAGCGTTGCCTTCATCGCCTCGGCGTACTCGGCCCAGTCCGTCGCGCAGTGCAACACGCCGCCCGGGCGCAGTCGTGACCGCAGCAACGCCACGTGCGTCGGCTGGATGATCCGCCGCTTGTGGTGGCGGGACTTCGGCCACGGGTCCGGGAAGAAAACGTGCACGGCGTCCAACACATCCTCGGGCAAGCCGCTGACCAGGGACAACGCGTCGCCCTGCGCCACCCGTACGTTGCGCAGGCCAGCGCGTTCCACCAGGTCGAGGAGGTTGGCGATTCCCGGCGTGTGCACCTCGACCGCCAGATAATCTCGATCCGGGTCGGCGGCGGCCATCGCGGCGGTGCTGTCGCCCATGCCCGAACCGATCTCCAGCACCACGGGCGCCCGGCGACCGAACAGGTCGGCCAGGTCGACGGGCACCACAGGCCCGTCCGGCACATCCAGGCCGTACGCGGGCCAGAGCCGGCTCAGCGCGTCGGTCTGCCGGTCGCTCATCCGACCCCGACGGGGGTGGAACGTGCGGATCGTCCGGCTCGCGGGCGGGACGGCGGGAGAATGGTCGGTGGCGGTCACAGCGTCCCGAGCCTACGCGACGCCGCCAGCGGATCGGATGTGATGTGCGACCGGAAATGAGAGGATCCAACTGGTACGGCAGGTCGGGTGCGCCACTGCCCGACCCGGCCGCACGGCGTCGAGAGGGGGCATCGTGAGACTGACCCGCGGCGTCGTGACCCTGTCGCTGGTGACCGTGTTCGCCAGCCCCCTGTTGGCCGCCGCGCCCGCGCTCGCGGCGTCCGTGCCCGCCCTGGCGGCACCTGCGCCCGTCCTCGCGGCGTCCGTGCCCGCCCTGGCGGCACCTGCGCCCGTCCTCGCGGCATCCGCGCCGGAACGCGGCCTCGCCGCTCCTGCCGTGTTCCAGCTCGCCGCCGGCGCTGCGCCGGCCCGGCAGCCGGAAGGGCCGCCCGGTGGCCCGCCCGGTGGGGCGCCTCAACCGCCGTCGCCGGTGGACATCTTCGTCGAGGTCAGTCCCAGCACGGTGCAGCCCGGCTATCTGGTCGGCATCCGGGCCAGTTGTCGGGACAACTCGGTGGGCGCCACAGTGGTCTCCGACGCCTTCGGCGCGGTCGGCGTGCAGCCGCAGCGCGGGGTGCTCACCGCCGCGCCGATGGTGCGCGAGCGCACCCGCCCTGGCAACTACCGGGTCAAGCTGGAGTGCCGCGACGGCGAGACCGCCTCGACCATGCTCCAAGTGGTCAAGAAGACGCCGTCCCCCCAGCCCAGTCGCGGTCCCGCCACCGGCTTCGGTGGCGGTGCGGGCGGCATGACCGGCGAGCTGCTGTTGCCCGCCGGTGCGGCGCTGACCATCACCGGGCTGATCCTCGCCGTGGTGGCGCTGCGTCGCCCACGTCTGGTCCGTGGCGCTGGGCGCTGAGCCGGCCATGGAGATCTTCCGACCCGCCGCGCCGCCGCCAGGCCCCCGACCGTCTCCCGGCCCCCGCCCGTCGTCGAGCCCTCGCCCCTCTTCCGGGCCCCGCCCGGCGCGTGACGACCGCTCGCCTGCCAACGACCGCCGTGCCCGGGACGACCGGTGGCCGGCGGACGACCGCTTCGACGACGATCGCCGCCTGCCGCTGGACGACAGTCCGCTGAGCCCCGCACGCCCGACTGTGGCAGCCCGTCCGCCGACCGCCGTCGCCCCTCGGCGTAGTCGCCCCTCCGGCCGTAGCCCGTGGTCGATACCGCTGGCAGTGGTGCTGGTGTTGGCCGGGGTCTTCGCCACCGGGGCGGGGCTGGGCCGCTCGATCGGCCCGCTCGACTTCGCCCCCGCCGGCGGTGACCGGCCGGCCCGCAGCGAGTCAGTCGGGTTGTCGGCCAGCCGCCCGGTGCGCCTCTCGGTGCCGGCGATCAAGGTGGCCGCGCCGGTGGCGCCGGTCGGGCAGGCGCGCGACGGCTCGATCGCCGTGCCGCCCTTGGACAAACACAACGAGACCGGTTGGTACGACCGCGGGCCCACCCCCGGTGAGCCGGGCCCCGCGGTGATCGTCGGGCACGTGGACACGAAGACCGGCCCGTCGGTCTTCTACGACCTGGGCAAGCTGAAGCCCGGCGACCTGATCGAGGTGGCCCGGGCGGACGAGTCGGTGGTGGTGTTCCGGGTCGACACCGTCGAGCACTTCCCCAAGGACCAGCTGCCCGCCGAGCGGATCTACGGCCACGACGGGCCACCCGGGCTGCGGTTGATCACCTGCGGCGGCCAGTTCATCGGCGGGCGCACCGGCTACGCCGACAACGTCATCGCCTTCGCCACCTTCCAGTCCACCCGCAAGCAGTGACCGGCGGTCGGGGCGCTTGATCCACTCGCCTTCACGGAAACCGGGGTAACCACGTCGCCCGGACACCCCCGGATCAATGAACCCGAGTGGATCAAGCCGTGGATGGGCGGCCGAGCGTCAGCACAGTGGGCGGCCCAGCGTCAACTCAGGAAGGTCAGTAGTTGGCGGGTGGTCTCGTCGGGGGCCTCCTCCGGGATGAAGTGCCCGACCGGCACCGGCTCGCCGCGCACGTCGTCGGCCCACTCCCGCCAGATCGCCATCGGGTCGTCGTAGAGCTTCGCGACCTGGCCGCGCTGGCTCCAGAGGAACAACACCGGGCAGGCGATCTTCCGGTTGCCCCGGTCCGCCTCGTCCTGCTGGTAGTCCACCGTCGCGGCGGCGCGGAACTCCTCACAGATCGCGTGCGCCGTGGCGGGGTCGCTGAACTGCTTGACGTACGCCGCCCGTACCTCGGGCGGGAAGGCATCTTTGACCTCGGGCCAGGTGTCGAGCATGAAGTCGACGAGCACTGAGGGCGCTGCCTTGATGAACTGCTCAGGCACCGGCGCCGGTGCCGCCAGGAAGGACCAGACCCAGTAGGAGAGGCTGAACGCCCTGTCCGCGCGGTTGTAGACGTCGCCGATGGGAACCACGTCCATGACGGCCAGTCGGGTGACGGCGTCCGGTTCGTCCAGGGCGAGACGGTACGCGCAGCGGGCCCCACGATCATGGCCGACGAGCCGGAACTGCTGGTAACCCAGAATCCGCATCATCTCGATCTGGTCGCGGGCGATGGCGCGCATGCTGTACGGCTCGTGATCCGAGGTGCTGGGCGGTGTGCCGCTGTCGCCCCAGCCCCGCAGGTCGGTGGCGACGACTGTGTACTTCTCGGCGAGCCGTGGCGCGACCTTGTGCCACATGAGGTGCGTCTCGGGGATGCCGTGCAGCAGCAGGACGGGCGGCCCGCTTCCACCTCGGCGACCGTGGATCGTCGCGCCCGGCGTCTCGATGTCGAACACGTCGAAGCCGTCGAACATGGCCAGAATCCCCCCGAACGTTGGCATGCGCCCCGGGCGAACGGCGTGGCGCGGCTGGCGGGGCGACTGGTGGCCGGCTACCGCTCGGGCCGCCTCGACGCTATCAACGCAGACAGCCGGTCCGGCGCGATTCGACTGTGGTGCCGGCCTGAGCACCTCCGCGGGTGTGGCGGTGCGGTTCCGACATCCCGGTCAACTCCGCCATCGATCTCCGAACCTCTGGCTTGACCTCAACCAATGTTCAAGTCCTAGCGTCGCTGAGACGACGTGTCGAGGCGGCTCCTAGCCGTCGGACCGCGGCTGATTGGAGACATACGTGCGTGCGATCCAGGTCTCTGCGTACGGGGGTCCGGAGGTTCTGATCCTGGTGGACCTGCCCGATCCGCAGGCCGGGGAGGGGGAGGTCATTGTTCGGGCCGAAGCCGTGGACACGATCTACGTGGAGACTCAGATCCGCAGTGGCTGGGGGGAGAGGTTCGGCGTCACCCCGCCGTACGTGCCGGGCGGCGCAGCGGCCGGAACGGTCGTCTCCACCGGACCGGGCGTCTCCGCGTCCTGGCTCGGCCGCCAGGTCGTCGCGGGTGCCGGGACGCGGGGTTCGTACGCTGAACTGGTTCGGACCAGCGTCGACCGGCTGGTGCCGGTCCCCGACGGTCTGGGCCTGCGGGAAGCGGCTGGTCTCGCACACGACGGTGTGACCGCCATGGGCATCATCGACAGCCTCGGCGTCAAGCCTGGCGACCGGGTGCTGATCCTGGGGGCCGCGGGCGGCATGGGAACGCTGCTCGTTCAGCTCGCCCACGGTCTCGGTGCGCAGGTCGTGGGAGCGGCCCGTGGCGCGGACAAGCTCACACTTGTACGACGGCTCGGCGCCGACGCTGTCGTCGACTACGCCACGGAGGGGTGGGCCGACGCGGTACGCGAAGCCCTTGGTGGTCTGTCCGTCGACGTGCTGCTGGACGGTGTCGGGGGAGATCTGGGCAGCGACGCCTTTCATCTGGTGGCCGACGGCGGGCGGGTCTCGGCCCATGGGGCGGCGAGTGGCACCTTCGCCACGGTGGACCCGCAGAGTGTTCAGGCGCGCGGCGTCGACGTACACGGCATCGCGGACGTCCAGTTCAAGGCGCCGAAGATGGTGCAGCTCGCGAGCAGGGCTCTGACCGAGGCGGTGCAAGGGCGGATCCGCCCGGTCATCGCACGCGAGTACCCGCTGTCCTCCGCGGCCGACGCTCACCGCGCGATGGAGGCGCGCTCGATCCCAGGCAAGGCCCTGCTCATTCCCTGAGGCGGGTTGGTCGGAAGCGGTGGCCCGCGACCCGGACCGTTGCCGAGGTCGCAACAACTGTCCGCAGCTTGACTGGGCGATCGAGCTGACTGCCGAAGTGGCTTCGGTCAATCCTTGAAATCGGGGTGTCCCACTGATTCGGACACCCCGATTTCCCTGAAACCGAGTCGATCAAGCCCCGCGAGGGTCAACTAGGGCTGGGGGACGTGCAGGGCCACCTCGAACTCCAGGAGGCTGGCGCCGGTGGCGACCGGGGGGCGGGGCTTGTCGCCGGGCGCGCTCGCGTGCGCGGCGCGGGACGGGCCGGCGGCCCAGGCCTGGTACGCCTCTTCGCTCTCCCACTTCGTGTAGACGAAATAGCGGGTCTCGCCGGCCACCGGGCGGAGCAGTTCGAAGCCGAGGAAGCCGGGGGAGCTTTCCACCGTGCCGGCTCGGGCGGCGAACCGCTTCTCCAACTCCGCGCCGCCGCCGGCCGGGACGTCGATTGCGTTGATCTTCACGACTGCCATCTGCCCACCCTAGCCAGTCAGAACGCCTCGACCGCGGGCACCAGGTCCGCGTCGACAACGATCGGCGCGTGGTCGGAGGGGCCCTTGCCCTTGCGGGCCTCGCGGTCCACGTACGCGGAGCGGACCGCTCGGGCGAACGGCGCGGACGCGTACACCAGGTCGATTCTCATGCCCTTGTTCTGGTGGAACATGCCGGCGCGGTAGTCCCAGTAGGTGAAGGGGTGCGGGCCCTTCATCGGGGTCGGCACCACGTCGGTGAGGCCGAGGTCGCGCAACGCCGCGAGGGCCGCCCGTTCGGCCGGGGTGACGTGCGTCGAGTGGGTGAAGACCGCCGGGTCCCAGACGTCGGCGTCGGTCGGGGCGACGTTGAAGTCGCCGCAGACCGCCAGCGGCAACCCGGCGGCCAGCTCGGCGTCCAGCGCGTCACGCAGTGCCGCGAACCAGGCCAACTTGTACGCGTAGTGCGGGTCGTCCGGCGTCCGGCCGTTGGGCACGTACACCGACCAGACCCGCACCCCGTCGCAGGTGGCGGAGATGGCTCGGGCCTCGGGCTCGGGGAAGCCGGGTTCGTCGGCGAACCCGACCCGGACGTCACTCAGCCCGGCCCGGGACAGGATGGCGACCCCGTTCCACCGGCCGTCGCTGTGGCTCGCCACGGTGTAGCCCAGCTCGCCCACCTCGGTCACCGGGAAGGCGCCGTCCGGGCACTTGGTCTCCTGCAGGCAGACGACGTCCGGCCCGGTGTCGGCCAGCCACTGCAGCAGCCGGGGTAGGCGGGCCTTCACCGAGTTGACGTTCCAGGTCGCCAGGCGCATGCCCCCAGCCTGCCGCATTCGCCCGCGCGACGCTGGTTCAGCTGCCCGGGGTGTCGCCGGGACGGGTCTGTTCGGCCAGGAACCGTTCCAGTTCCGCGCCGAGTTCGTCGGCGGTGGGCAGGGGACCGGCGTCCGGGGCGAGCAGGCTCTTCTCGCCCCGACCCCGGGCGAACGCGTCGTACTGCTCCTCCAGGGCCTGGACCAGGGCCGCGGCGTCCTCGGTCTGCGCCACCTGGCGGTCGATCTCGACCCGGACGACCTCGGCGGCCGAGCGCAGCCCGTCGCCGGGCAGCAGCAGCCCGGTGCTGCGGGACACCGAGGTGAGCAGCACCTCGGCGGCGGCCGGGTACTCGGTCTGCGCCACGTAGTGCGGCACGTGGGCGGCGAAGCCGAGCGCGTCGCGGCCCTGCTCGCCGAGGCGGAACTCCAGCAGGTGACCGACGCTGCCGGGCACCTGGACGCGTTGCAGCCAGGGCTCGTAACCGCTGATCAGCTCCGGGCGGGTGGCGTGTGCGGTCACCCCGGTCGGGCGGGTGTGCGGGACCGCCATCGGGATCGAGTTGAGCCCCACGGGGAGCCGGACGTCCAGCCGGGCGGCCAGCCCGGCGACGGCGGCCACGAAACGCTCCCACTGCAGGTCCGGCTCGGGGCCGGTGAGCAGCAGGAACGGGGTCTCGTCGTCGTCGTGCAGCAGGTGCAGCTCCAGCTTGGGCGCGTCGACGCTCTCCCAGTGGTCCTCGACGAAGGTCATCACCGGTCGTCGCGACCGGTAGTCGAAGAGCTGGTCGACGTCGAAGGTGGCGATCGGCCGACCCTCCAGCGAGGTGAGCAGCTGCTCACGCGCCAGTCGGCTGGCGTTTCCGGCGTCCACGAACCCGGTGAGGGCCTGGATCAGGACCGGCTGCCCGAGGTCGGGCAGATCGTCGGTGAGCTGGTAGAGCTCGTGTGGGTCGAGCACCGGTGCGGACCTCCCTGAAATGTGCCTGCGGGGCGCGCTCGCGACGGAGGGCACCCGTTCGGGCAACGTACCCGCCATCCTGGTGCATTCCTGCGCCGGGCGATCCGTTGGGCGGGTGGTGGGCATGACCGGACCAATCGGTTGTTTGTGCCAGCCGGTTGAGCCGCCTGGCCGATCGGTTGAGGGGCGGTTCGGCCCAAAGGCCGAGTTTGTCGATCATGTCAGGCCGGGTGGTTGGATGTCCGGCTTTGCGACTTCTGTGGCGGTCCGCGCGCGACACCCGCTTCATCCGGTACGCGAGGTCCGTTCCCCGGGCGGGTCGACCCGCCCGGGGCGTCCACCGGTACCCGTCGAATCTGTGTCGAGGACCACGTGATCACCGTGCGTGATCGGGCTCTCGGCCTGCCTAGCCTCGGCTGATGCGTGACGACGACACCCTCGACGAGACGTACGCCCCGAGCACCCCCACTGCCGATACGGAGGATGGCACCTCAACCGAACGGACAACCGCCGCGAGCCGGCTCCGGGCGTACGCCCGGGACCTGACCGGTCGACGCCGGGCACAGCTGGCGCTGGCGACGGGCGTGGTGTGCTGCCTCGGTCTGACCGCCGTCGTCCAGGTCCGC
>NZ_JAGPXZ010001520.1:0-445 GCF_018070305.1 Micromonospora sp. M51
CTCTTCGTCGTCGTCGCAGGGGCGGCGCTGGCCCTGCTCGCGGTCACGGTGGTGGTCCTGCCGCGCCGTCGTGGGCCCGGGCTGGGGAAGTACCTGCTCCAGCTGGTGTGCGTGGTCCTGGTGGTCTGCTGACCCTGGTGGGTGTCTTCCTGAAGATGAACATGGACAACCAGTGGTACTCCAGCTGGGGTGACCTGTTCTCCAACGGCGGGGGGCCGGTGACCACCGCGACCGTCGGCGCCGTCCCGGCCGCCGTGACCACCCCCGCGAAGGATCTTCCCCACCAGCCCTTCACCGCCGCACAGACGAACCCCGCCAGCAGCTCCTTCTTCGGATCGCAGGTGGATGCGGCCAGCACCTCGGGGCAGTGGGTGCACTTCACCCTTCCCGGCCGGGAGTCGGGCATCACGCAGGATGCCACGGCGTGGTTGCCGCCCTCCTACAT
>NZ_JAGPXZ010001521.1:0-445 GCF_018070305.1 Micromonospora sp. M51
CCGACTGGTTCTGCGCGTACTCGGCGTTGCTCGGGTTGGTGATCTTGTCAGCGGCCATGAAGTCGATGTACCGCTTGATGGCCGAGACGTTCTGCGGGGTGTCGAAGGTCGGCTTGCCGGCCGAGTCGAACCACTCGCCGCCGTACTGCTGGCTGAAGGTGAAGGCGTGGTGCGCGTTCTCCGACGGGTTGGCCCCTTCGATGGCCAGGCCCCACTTGCCGCCGGTGCTGAGCTTCTTGCCGTACTCGGCGAGCTGCTCCCAGGTGGTCGGCGGCGCGGTGATGCCGGCGTCGGCGAACGACTTCTTGTTGTAGTACAGGCTGTAGGCCATGCTGTAGAGCGGCACGGCGGCCGGCGGCTTGCCGGGGGCGCCGGCGGCGGCGAGCGCGGCGGGCACGATCCGGTCCTTGCCGCCGACGGCCTGCAGGGTGGCGTCGTCGAACTC
>NZ_JAGPXZ010000172.1:0-9385 GCF_018070305.1 Micromonospora sp. M51
GACCACGAACAGGTCACCCAACCCGCGGTCGAAGATGATCTCGGCGGCCAGCCGGGAGTCGGAGCAGCCGACGATCACCGCGAACGGGTGCTGCCCGTCGGCGACGGCGGCCCGGTGCCCGGCGTCCTGGTTGGGATGGTGTGGCGCGCCGCCGACGAAGCGTCGATTGCCGGCGACCAGTTCGGCGTACGCCCGGCTCGGCTCACTGAGCACTGGCGCTCGATCGGTGGTCCGCTGCGTACCCGGCTGACCACCGGCGTTCCCGGCATGACTCATCCCGCACCTCGTCTCGACGCATCTCACCTGGTCAGACCGACTTTCCGCCGACCGGGCGGCGGGCGCTCAGTCGCGCTCCACCGTCACACGCACGCTAAGATGCGTCAAGGTATGCGTGATTTAGATTTCATACGTTGACCCCGGTCGCCCCCTGGGCAACCCTCCCAGGGCGGGGCGGACAAGACTCTCCGCGAGCAGGCGGACATCCGGAAGGGCGGTCAACGATGGCGAGCACTGTGACGGGCGACACCGACGGCGGGCGGAACTGGACGTTCCTCACCAATCACGGGCACGTCCTGCTGGCCATCGCCCGCAATCCCACCGCCCGGCTACGCGACGTCGCGGCCGAGGTCGGGGTCACCGAACGCGCCGCGCAGGCGATCGTGGCCGACCTGGAGGCGGGCGGCTACCTGCACCGCACCCGCGTCGGACGACGCAACGAGTACACCCTCAACCCGGCCGGCCGGTTCCGGCACCCGGCCGAGGCCGACCGACAGGTCGGCGACCTGCTCGCGCTGTTCGCCGACACCCCCACCGCGAAAGCGAACCCCCGGGCCTGACCTCGTCACCGGGGGCCGCTGCCCGACGGCAGCGGCGGTAACCTTTGCGGGTGCGCGAATGCCCGCCGTTGAGCGCGACCTCGTCCCGACGTGCCCTTCGCGGCGTCCTCAGTGGAACGCTGGCGGCAGTGCTCGGCGCTGGCCTGGTGGCACCCTCCCCCGCGGCGGCGGCACCGCCGCTGTGCGGTCCCCCCGGCTCCGACGGCCTGACCCAGATGCCGTGGGCGCTACGCCGCCTGGAGCCGTCCTCGGCGTGGCCGCTGTCCCGGGGCGCCGGGGTCACGGTGGCCGTGATCGACTCCGGAGTCTCCGCCGCCCACCCGCTCCTCAAGGGGCAGGTCCTCGAGGGTCGCGACTTCAACGGCCTACCGGCCCGGCAGGGCCAGTGCGACGAGGCCGGGCACGGCACGCTGATCGCCGGCATCATCGCGGGCCGGGAGGGCACTGTCGTCCCCTTCACCGGCATCGCCCCGGCCGCCCGCATCCTGCCGATCCGGGTGCTGCCACAGCTCGGGGCGGTAAGCGATCCGCAACTCCCCGCCCAGATCGCGGCAGCCATCGACTGGGCGGTCGCGCAGGGCGCCGACGTGATCAACCTGTCCCTCACGACGATTCCCCGCCCCGAGCTGACGGCGGCCGTCGAGCGGGCGCTGGACAAGGGCGTGGTGCTGGTCGCCGCCGCCGGCAACCGGTCGGAGGATTCCCAGAACCTGCCGGGCTACCCGGCCGCGTATCCCGGAGTGATCGCCGTCGGTGGCGTGGACGAGCAGGGCAGCCACGTCGGCACCTCGATCAGCGGCGACTACGTCGACATCGCCGCACCGGGAATGAACATCGTCGGGCCGGCGCCCGGGAACAGCGGCTACCGCACCGTGCCGGAGGGCGGGACCAGCTACGCGGCCGCGTACGTCTCGGGAGTGGCCGCGCTGGTCCGGGCCGCCTACCCGAGTCTCAACCCGCAGCAGGTCGCGGATCGGCTGAAGCGCACCGCGGACAACCCACCCGAGGGTCAGAACGCCGACATCGGCCACGGAATGGTCAACCCGTACCGGGCGGTGTCGAGCCTGCTCGGCACCCGGACGAACCCGCCCATCGGCGCGCTGCCGGCGCCGGCCGTGCGGGACGACCCGCTGAGCTGGCAGCGCCCCACCGCGATCTGGGCGGCGGTCATCGGCGCGCTGCTCGCCGGGCTGCTGCTGGTCGCCCGGCCGATCATGACCCGGGGCCGCCGACGCGACTGGCGCCCCGGCCGACGCACCGACGCACCGACCGCCGGTTGAGCGGCGCACCGCGACGCGGTGCCGACGCCCACACACAAAGCGGCTCCGGGCCGGGCGAACCGGACCGGAGCCGCTTGTGCGAATGCCTCAGCTCCACACCTTGGAGTTGCTCATCTCCGTGGTGAGGTAGTTCTCCCGGGCGATGCCCACGGCACCACCGATCTCGTTCAGGATCCGGTTGATGTCCCGGACCGCGGCGTCCCACTTCGCCTGGTGCTGCTCGTAGGCAACCCGGTCCTCGCCGTCCCAGTGCAGCTTGGTCAGCATCGACCGCAGCGTGTCGAGCTTTTCCTCGAGGGTCTTCGAGATGGCCTGCATCTGCTGGTTGCTGCTCTCGAGGACCGCATAGTCAACTTTGATCGTCACGATTTCCTCCTCTGCCGGCTACGGATCACGGGTTGAGAGCAGAGTGGAACTTGTCCAGCATCTGCTGCTGCTCCTCGTCGTTGACCTGGTGCGTCGTACCCGACTTGTCGAGCAGGTCAGCGATGCTGTCCATCGCCGTCAGCAGTTTGACGGTGTCCTCGTTCCAGCGCGTCATCAGCGACTGGAAGCCCGTGGACGCCTGACCCTTCCACGCGATGGCCAGGTCGTCGACGACGTTCCACAGCTTCTTCAGCTCACCGTCGACCTCGCTGCGCGTGGACCGCACGTCACTCGCGGCGGTATGCAGAGTCGCAGCTTCGACCTCGAACGCCATGCTTCACACCCTTCCGTCTGTTGTGGTGGCGGCTTCGCCGCATCCCTCCCCCGCGGCAAGGCAGCAACACCCCACCGACGGACACTCCTGTGAAGACCGTAGCGGAACCTGTCCAGCCCTCGCAGCCCTGGCCGGTGCCGTTCGATGGATGGTGGTGAATCGGGCCGGGACAGCCCACCACCCCCCACCGAACGGCCGACCGCGCTCAGGCTGGCTCAGACCAGGCGGTCTGGATCAACTGCTGGCCGTCGCGACGACGGACCAGGGTGCCCCGGCCGGGCGGTTGCGGGCTCGGCCGCAACGTGCCGAAGACCGCCCCCTCCTCCCGGTTGCCGGACATCAGCAGGCCCGGCGAGTCCAGCTCACGCAGCCGTTGCAGCACCGGCTCGTAGAGCGCCCTGGACACACCGCCGACCCGGCGCGTGATGATCAGGTGCAGACCGATGTCACGGGCCTGCGGCAGCAACTCCTGCAGGGCACTGAGCGGGTTGCTCCCGCCGGAGGCCACCAGGTCGTAGTCGTCCACCAGGATGTACAGATCCGGGCCCTTCCACCAGCTCCGGTCGCGCAGCTGGGCGGTCGTCACATCCGGGCCGGGCAGCCGGTTGGACAGCGCGCTGCGGATCGACCCGAGCCCCTGGGCGAACGCCTGGTTCGACGGCGCGTAGTCGAGCAGGTGGTCACCCTCCACCGCCCCCAGCAGGCCGCGCCGGTAGTCGGCGATCACCAACCGGGCCTGCGCCGGGGTGTACCGCTCGGTGATCCCCCGGGCGATCAGGCGCAGCAGGTTGGTCTTGCCGCACTCCGCGTCGCCGAAGACCGTCAGGTGCGGCTCGTTGGCCAGGTCCAGGTAGACCGGCGCGAGCGCCGACTCGTTGACACCGACCGGGATCCCGGGCGCCGACCGGTCGATGATCCGGGCCAGTTCCGCCACCGGCAGGCGGCGGGGCAGCAACCGCACCTTCGGCGCGGGACGACCCGGCCAGTTCGCCGCCACGTGCCCGGCCAGGGACACCGAGGCCTCGCTCAGATCGTCGATGTCGCGACGCCCGTCGATCCGCGAGATGGCGGTGAGGAAGTGCAGCTTGTCGCGGGTCAGACCCCGACCGGGTGACTTCTCCGGCACGTTGTTCGCCGCGCGGCGGTCGATCTCGGACTCCGACGCGTCACCGAGGCGCAGCTCCAACTTGGTGCCGAGCAGGTCCCGCATGTTGATCCTGATCTCCGCCCACCGCACGGCGGTGAGCACCACGTGCACACCGAAGCCGAGGCCCCGGTTGGCCAACGTGGTGATGGTCTGCTCCAGCTCCTCGTACTCCTGGCGCAGTGTGTTCCAGCCGTCCACCACCAGGAACACGTCGCCGAACGGGTCGTCGGCGAACTCGCCAGCGGCCCGACGACGGCGGTAGCTCGCCACCGAGTCGATGCCGTGCTGGGCGAACCGGCCCTCCCGCTCGTCCAGCACCGCGACCACCTCGGCCACCGTCCGGCGGACCGCCTCGACGTCGCGTCGGCCGGCCACCCCGGCCATGTGCGGCAGCCGCTCCATGCTGCGCAGCGCGCCCCCGCCGAAGTCCAGGCAGAAGAACTGCACCTCGCGTGGCGTGTGCGTGAGGGCCAGCGAGGCGAGCAGCGTACGCAGCATCGTGCTCTTGCCGCTCAGCGACCGACCGACGATGACCACGTTGCCGCCGGCCCCGGCCAGCTCGACCATCATCGGGTCCCGACGCTGCTCGTAGGGGCGGTCCACCACACCGACCGGCACGGTCAGCCGCCCGCGCCCGGGCCAGGACGCGGTGCACAGCCCGTAGGTCGGGTCGACCGCCAGCGGGCCGAGCAGCTCACCCAGACCCGGCGGGTCGGCCAGCGGCGGCAGCCACACCTGGTGGGCCGGGCGGCCCCGACCCTTGAGCTGGTCGATCAGCACGTCGAGCATCGCCACGGCCTTGCCGTCGGCCGGCTGCTCCGGCTCCGGGGCGGTGTCCACCGGCACCTGCGGGACCTGCACCGGAACGAAGTCGAGGCCGTACGGCACGATCCGCCGCTGCACCAGCGCCTGCGAAGCGGATGCCTGCTGCCCCGGGGCGCGGTACGCCCCCGACACGTACGCGGCCCGGAACCGCAGCATGGTGCTGGTGTCCGTCTTCAGGTAGCCGTGGCCCGGCGCGTTCGGCAGCTCGTACGCGTCCGGCACGCCGAGCACGATCCGGCTCTCCACAGCGGAGAACGTCCGCAGACCGATCCGGTACGACAGGTGCGTGTCGAGGCCCCGCAGCTTGCCCTCTTCGAGGCGCTGGCTGGCCAGCAGCAGGTGCACGCCGAGGGACCGCCCCAACCGGCCGATCATCACGAACAGGTCGATGAAGTCCGGTTTGGCGGCGAGCAGTTCGCTGAACTCGTCACAGATGATCAACAAGCTGGGCATCGGGTCCAGCGGCTCACCGGCCGACCGCGCCTTCTCGTACTCGAAACGGGAGACGTAGTTGCCGGCCGCCCGCAGCAGCTCCTGCCGGCGCACCATCTCGCCGGCGAGGGCGTCGCGCATCCGGTCGACAAGCGGCAGCTCGTCGGCCAGGTTGGTGATCACCGCGCTGGTGTGCGGCAGCGCCTCCAGCGAGGCGAAGGTCGCACCGCCCTTGAAGTCCACCAGGACGAAGTTCAGCTCCTCCGACGAATGGGTCACCGCCAACGCGGCCACCACCGTCCGCAGCAGCTCACTCTTGCCGGAACCGGTGGCCCCGATCACCAGACCGTGCGGGCCCATGCCCTCGTGCGCCGACTCCTTGAAGTCGAGCTCGACCACGTTGCCGTCCGGGCCGACACCGAGGGGGATGCGCAGCCGGTCACGGTGACCACGCGGACGCCAGGTGTTCTGCACGTCCACCGCGGCGGCGTCACCGACGCCGAGCAGGTCCGGCAGCTCCGTGCTGCGCGCCAACGGCTCGTCGCCACCGGTCTGCTGCTGCGAGAGCCGGAACGGGGCGATCTGTCGGGCCAGCCCCTCGGCGGCCTCGGCGCTGAGCCGGTCAGGCCGGCCCAACGTCGACGACGAGCTGCCCCGGACCAGGTCGAGTGAGCTTCCGTCGCCCACGTCGAGGCAGAGCAGCCATCGGCCGGCGTCGCGCGGCACCGTCCCGGAGAGGTCGATCACCGTGGTGCCGAGCAACCCCGGGCCCACCAGCTGACAGGTCGGTGAGATCTCCCCGCCGTCGATCACCACGATCAGGTGCGGGGCAGTGGTCAGCGGCTTCGCCTCCGGCGCGAACCGGGGCCGGCCGGTCAGCTCGGCGCTGAGCGCCGCCTCGGCCTCGGCCAGGCTGGCGAAGACCAGCCGGCGGGCGCCGGCCGCGTCCGTACGACCGCTGTGGTGGGCGTGCGGCAGCCACTTGACCCAGCCCCAGGACGTCTGCCGGTCGGGTGCGGCAACCACCGCGATCACCAGGTCGTCCGGCGCGTGGAAGGTGGCCAGCTGCCCCAGCGCCGCCCGGGTCAGATCGAGCACGGGCTCGCGGTCGCCGCGCAGCACCACCCGGCTGAACGCGCGCACCGACAGCGCCGTGGGCAGGTCGGGCACTGTGGAGTGGGCGCGGACGAACCGGCGAAGCGCGATGGCGCTCATCGGCTCCAGGTCCTCCACCGGCTTCGTCTCCGGCGGGACGATCTCCACGGCGAGCCGCTGCGGGCCGAGGGCGATCCGGGTCTCCCCGAAGTCGTCCTCGGTGATCCGTCGCTCCCAGAGTCGCCGGGACGCGGCGATCGACCAGAGCGCGTCGGGCTCCGGGTGCCGCCAGGCCATCGCCGCCCGCTGCTGCTCGGCGGCCCGCCGGGTGCGCTTGCGCATCTGCGCCAGGTAGCGCATGTAGTCGCGGCGGTCGGCGTTCAGCTCGGCCTTGTCCTTGCCACCGTTGTTCGCCAGCGAGCCGATCGCCATGCCGAGCATCGAGACACCGAACAGACCACCGGCGACGTACGTCATCATGCCGCCGCCCTTGCCGGCGTAGAGGAACGCCATGGCACCGACCCCGCAGAACATCGGCAGGATCATGAGCAGCTGCCCCATCCCCCGGGGCGTCGGCTCGGGCAGCTCGGGAGGTGACTCCAGCAGCACCTCGCCGCGCGGCAGGGCCGGCCCCGGCTGACGCGGGAGCCGACGGAACACCACAGTGCTCACGGCTGTCTCCTCCCCAGAAGCGGCCCTGATGACGTGCCGCCGCGGAACACCGCCCGCGGGTGGGCATCGTACGTGCCCGTCATCGTAGGTAATCTGCCGTGTGCGCGGTGGACCCGGACCGCAGCATCACAGCCAGCCGATCACAGACGCACCTGGAGGCCACTGTGGCGACGAAGACGGCGACCGGCGGTCTGAGCCGGATCACCATCGTGGCTCCGCGTACCCGGATGGACCTGGCGCTGCCGTCGGACGTGCCGATGGCCGACCTGCTGCCCACCCTGCTGCGCTACGCGGGCGAGGACATGGCCGACGAGGGTGCGCGGCACGGCGGCTGGGCACTGTCCCGGTTGGGCGGTGCGCCCCTCGACGGTGGTCGTACCGCGGCGCAGCTCAGCGTCCGCGACGGTGAGGTGCTCTACTTCAACCCCCGCTCCGACGCCGCACCGGAGATCGTCTTCGACGACGTGGTGGACGCGGTCGCCACCGCGACCAACCAGCGCCCCGGCGCCTGGCAGGTCGGCGCGACCCGTTCCTTCGCCGTGATCTTCGCGGCGGCGGCGCTCGGCGCCGGCGCGGTGGCCGCCCTGTTCGCCGGCCCGCCGCACCTGCCCGGCGCGGTGGCCGCGCTGCTGGTCGCGGTGGCGCTGCTGGTGGGCGCCGCAGTGCTGTCCCGGGCCGCCGGGGACAGCGGCACCGGCGCGGTGCTGGCCATGATCGGCCTGGTGCACGCGGCCACCGGCGGCCTGCTGCTGCTCGCCGGCGACCGATCGCTGACCGAGCTGGACAGTCCGCACGTCCTGCTCGCGGCAACCGCGGCGGTGGTGGCCGGCGCGGTGGCCGTGCTGGCGGTCGGCGACCGGTACCCGCTGTTCTTCGCCACGATCGGGGTCGCGGCCGCGACCGGCCTGGGCGCGGTGCTCTGCCTGGTCCTCGACCTCGACGCGGCGGCCTCCGCCGCGGTGATCGCCGCAGTGGCGTTCGGCGTCGTGCCGGCGCTGCCGATGATGGCCTACCGGCTGGCCCGGCTGCCGGTGCCGTCCATCCCGACCGGCCCGGAGGACCTGAAGACCGACAGCGAGTCGGTGGACGGTCGGCAGGTGCTCCAGCAGAGTGAGCGCGCCGACGAGTTCCTGACCGGCCTGCTGTGGACGGTCGCCGTGCTGGTGCTGGGCGCGCAGATCGTGCTGGCCCTGGACGGGCGGCTGCCGGCGGTGTTGCTGTGCCTGGTGCTGGCCCTGCTGGCGCTGCTGCGGGCTCGCCCCCTGCTGGGCCGGGCCCAGCGCACCCCGGTGCTGCTGGCCGGCACCGTGGGTCTGGGTCTGGCCGCCGCGACCACCTTCGCCGGTGGGTCGCTGCCGGTCCGGCTCGGCCTGATCCTGGGCGGGCTGGTGCTGGCCGCGGTGATCAGCCTGATCTACGGTCTGAGCGTCGCCGGCAAGCGCATCTCCCCGGTCTGGGGCCGCCTGCTCGACATCGTCGAGATCCTGCTCATCATCTCGCTGGTGCCGCTCGCCTTCTGGGTCTGCGGCCTCTACGGCTGGATCGTCAACCTCCGACCCTGACCGTGTCTCGCCGCCGCACCGGTCAGCGCGACCGCGGACCGGTCAGGACGCCCAGCGCCGACGCGACCGGAGCGGTGGCGTAGACGCCCGGGGCATGCTGACCGTCCATCGGCCGGGTGGACCCGCCCGCGCGGTCGGCGACCTCGCGGACCACCTTGACCAGCGCCTCGACATGGTTGTCCATCGCCGCGACCCGCACCAGCGGCGCCGCCACCCGACCGTCCGCCGAGACGGTCACGGCCACCGTGTGCGACGGCGCCGAGGTGGCGGTGATCGCGTCCACGAGAGGGCCGAGCGGAGCGTCGGAGCGGCCCCGCAGCGCCATGCAGCGGTGCGTCCAGCCGCCGCCGCGCAGCCCACGCCAGCTCTCCGCCGGCACCTCGGGCACCAGGTCCAGACCGGCGGCCGAGACGATCGCCGCGCGCAGCTCCTCCCGGCCCAACGGGCGGTGGGCCAGCCCCGCCGAGGTCAGCGCCTTGCCGAGCCGGCCGATCCCGGCGGCCACCGTCCGGTGTACGCCGGTCAGCCCGCCGCCCCGACTCACCGCCTCGACCCGGGCGTCGCGGACGGTGAGCCGCAGCGCCACCCAGACGGTCCGGTGCGCCGCCGGCGGCGCACCGGGTGCCGGATACCAGACCAGCGTGTGCGCGACGACCTGGGCCCGGGAGACCGGGGCGTTGAAGTCCGCGAGCACGCCCAGCGCGCGGTCCACAGCGGACGCGTCGACGGAGCCGACCGCCGCGCCGGTGGCGGACTGCAGGGCGACGGCGGCGAACCAGCCCTGGTCGTCGCGCCCGATGCCGAGCCGGGTGCCACGGGCGGTCAGCTCGATGATG
>NZ_JAGPXZ010001522.1:0-443 GCF_018070305.1 Micromonospora sp. M51
GGCGTTGACGTTCACCCCGTGGGCCGCCCACTCGTTCGCCAGCGCCTTGGTGAGGCCGGCCACGCCGGACTTCGACGCGGCGTAACCGGGGACGGTGATGCCGCCCTGGAAACTCAACAGCGACGCGGTGAAAACGATCTTCCCTCGGCCGCGCTCGACCATCGTCCGGCCGATCTCCCGGCTGAGGACGAACTGGCTGCTGAGGTTCACCTCGATCACCTGGTCCCACATCTCGTCCGGGTGCTCCGCGGCCGGGGTCCGGGCGATCGTGCCGCCGTTGTTCACCAGGATGTCGACCGGTCCGAGCGCGATGATGTCGCGGGCCAGCCGGTGCACGGCCGCCCGGTCGCCGAGGTCGGCCCGCAACGCGGTGAACCGGCGGCCGGCGGCGCGCACCCGACGCTCGACCTCGCTGCCGTCGGCTTCGAGCTGCGCGGAGACGC
>NZ_JAGPXZ010001523.1:0-441 GCF_018070305.1 Micromonospora sp. M51
CCTGTCGACGCGTGCGCCGGGCGACCTCACTCGCCCGGCGCGAGCCCGCGCACCGCGAGCCGGTACGCCGGCAGCACGTCGGTCCGCTCGGTGATCAGCCCCTCGTTGACAGCGAAGACCAGCGTCTGCCCGGCCGGCTGGACGGCCAGCGCCCAGTTGCGCGACTCCTCCTCGACCAGCGGGTTGGTGGCGATCCAGGTCATCTCGGTGCCGTCGAAGCCGCCGGCGCGCAGGTCGCGGAACTGTGCCCCGGTGACCGTCTCGCCGGCCCCGGCCGCGAAACCCTCCAGCGCGGCGCGCGGTGTGCCGGTTGGCGAGTCCGCAGCCCAGATCCGCAGGAATCCGCCACCGGCCGAGCGGCCGTCCACCTCGCAGCGCACCGTGGTGCCGCCGCGCTTGGTGAGCGCCTCGCCGACCAGTTCGGCCAGCTCATCCTTGGGC
>NZ_JAGPXZ010000173.1:0-9364 GCF_018070305.1 Micromonospora sp. M51
GGACCGGCGGGACATCGGTCTCGTGCTGACCGGCGTCGACGGCCTGGCCGCCGGGATCGAGCAGGGGCTCTGGATCGACGTGTTGCCAACCTTCCAGGACCGCCTCGGCGGCATGCGCGACTACCTGGCACCGGCCGCCGCGATGCAGCAGCTCGCCGGCAACGCGGGGGTCACCGTCACCTACTACCCGTCCGGCCCGCTGCTCGAATACCTGCCGTCCCGCCTTCCGACGCCACCCACCAGCGCGGACGCGCTGCTCGCCTGGGCCAAGGCCAACCCCAGGAAATTCCAGTACGCCCGCCCGGCCAACTCCGGACCCGGCCGGACGTTCCTGATGGGGCTGCCCTACATCCTGGGCGACTCGAACCCCAAGGACCCCACCGCGGGATGGGACAAGACGTGGGCCTTCCTCAAGGAGCTGGGCCAGTACGTCGACTACTACCCGTCCGGCACCACCGAGACGATGAAGAACCTCGCCAACGGCACCGCGCACCTCATCGTCAGCACGACCGGTTGGGACATCAACCCGCGGGTGCTCGGCACCGTGCCCAAGGAGGCCAGGATCACCCCGATCGACGGCTTCCACTGGGTCACCGACGCGCACTACGCCGTCATGCCCAAGGGCGTGTCGACCGACACCCAGGCCGCGGTGCTGGCCCTGTTGGCGTTCATGCTCACCCCCGAACAGCAGGCGAAGGCGTACGACGAGGGTTACTTCTACCCGGGCCCGGCGATCAAGGAGGTCCAGCTCTCCTCGGCCCCGCAGAAGAGTCAGGACGCGATCCGGGAGTTCGGTCGCCCCGAGTACGACGCGCTGATCGCCGGAAACCCGACCGAGGTTCCGCTCGACGCGAAGAGCCTGGTGGCGGCGTTCAGCCGCTGGGACCGTGAGATCGGCGGCGGGAAGGTCAAGCAGGGATGAGCGCCTTCTCCCAGCTGCGGCTGGACGGGGTGTCCCGACGGTTCGGCGGCCAGGCCGCGCTCACCGAGCTGGACCTGACGATCGGGGCGGGGGAGTTCATCGCCCTGCTCGGCCCGTCCGGCTGTGGCAAGTCGACGGCGTTGAACTGCCTGGCCGGGCTGCTGCCGTTGACGGCGGGGAGCATCTGGCAGGACGAGCGCCGCATCGACACACTGCCGCCGGAGCGGCGCGGCTTCGGCATGGTGTTCCAGAGCTACGCCCTCTTCCCGCACCTGACCGTCCGGGCGAACATCGCCTTCGGGCTGCGTATGCGGCGGCTGCCCAAGGAGGAGACGCGCCGGCGTACGGACGAGGCGGTGCGGCTGGTGCGACTGGAGGACCACGTCGACAAGCTGCCCGGTCAGCTCTCGGGTGGACAGCAGCAGCGCGTCGCCATCGCCCGCGCCGTCGTGTTCGAGCCGTCCCTGGTGCTGATGGACGAGCCGCTGAGCAACCTCGACGCGAAGCTGCGCCTGGAGATGCGGACCGAGATCCGCCGGCTGCACCAGTCGCTGGGGCTCACCACCGTCTACGTGACCCACGACCAGGAGGAGGCGCTCTCCCTGGCCGACCGGCTGGTGGTGCTGCGGGAGGGGCGGGTGCAGCAGATCGGCTCGCCGCGCGAGCTGCACACTCGGCCGGCGAACTGGCACGTCGCCGACTTCATGGGCTACCGCAACCTGTGGCGGGGGCGGGTGGAGCGGCGGGACGGCGCGCGGGCCACCGTCGAGTCGTCCGGGCACCGTCTGCTCGGCGAGGTGGTGGGCGACGTCCAGGCCGAGGCGGAGGCAGTGCTCGCGGTGCGCCCCGAGGACATCCGCGTCGACGGGCCCGGCGAGGCCCACAACGCCCTGTCGGCGACCGTCGAGGTGGTGGAGTATCAGGGCCGCGAGTTGGCGGCCGAGGCCCGCACCGACACCGGGCTGCTGCTGCACCTGCGCACCGAGCGGCGGATCGCCCCGGGCGACCAGGTCAGGCTCGGGGTCGACCCGCAGAGGCTGCTCGTCTATCCCGCCGACGCGGCGGCGGCGCAGACCAACCGCGTCCCGCAGGCCTCGGGGGCGACGCGGTGAGCCGGTCCGGGCGGCCGCTGACGCACTGGCAGCACCGCCTCGCCGAGCGGGGCGTCGACCGTCAGCTCTGGTTGCTGGTCCCGGCGCTGGTCTTCGTCATCGCCCTGTTCCTCTACCCGTTCTTCTACGGGCTGACGCTCTCGTTCCAGCCGACCACCGGCGGGCCGTTCAGCGACTACGCCCGGTTCTTCTCCGACTCCTACGAGCGGGGAACGATCGGCATCACACTGCGGATCGCGTTGCCCGCCGCGCTCCTGAACGTGCTCGCCGCGGTGCCGATCGCCTACCGGATGCGCGGCCGGTTCCGGGGCAAGCGGTTGGTCACCACACTGCTGGTCGTGCCGATCACGCTCGGCACCGTCCTCACCGCCCAGGGGTTGTTGAACTTCCTCGGCCCGACCGGCTGGTTCAACCGTGTCCTGCTGGCCACCAACCTCGTCGACGAGCCGGTGCGGCTGACCCACAACTACTGGGGTGTGTTCCTCTCGCTGGTGATCACCGGCTTTCCGTTCGCGTTCCTCCTGGTGCTCTCGTACCTGTCCGGCATCGACCCGACCCTGGAACGGGCCGCCGCGACGCTGGGCGCGGACTGGCGTCACCGGTTCACCCGGATCACCCTGCCGCTGCTGATGCCCGGCCTCGCCACGACCTTCTGCCTGACGTTCGTCCTGGCGTTCAGCGTGTTCCCGTCGGCGGTTCTGGTCGGCAACCCGGCCGGTGAGACCCGGGTCATCTCCCTCGCCGCCTACCAGGCCGCGTACGAGCAGTACGACTATCCGTACGCGTCGGCGATCGCCATGATCATGGGCTTCGTCGAGCTGGTCGTCATCGCTGTGGTGCTGGCCGCCCGCAGCCGCTTCTACACCGGCTCCACCGGAGGCAAGGGCTGATGGCAACGACCACCCAGGCGCCACCGGCGCGGCCCCCCGCCCCCAGCACCGACCGGCGGCGGCGCATCGCCGCCCGGCCGGCCGCCTGGATCGTGTGGGGCGTCGTCATCTTCTTCTTCCTCAACCTGCTGGGCGTCGTGGCGTCCGTGCTGGTCAGCTCGTTCGGCAGGCGGTGGTTCGACACCTGGCTCCCGGACGGCTACACCACTGACTGGTACGTCCGGGCCTGGGACGAGTTCGCGCTGCTCCAGGTCATCGTCGTGACCCTGGAGGTCTCCGTTCTCGTCGTGGGCCTCTCGCTGCTGATCGGCGTGCCGGCCGCCTACGCCCTCGCGCGACGCTCGTTCCCGGGCAAGCGGCTGATCTTCCTGGTGTTCCTGCTGCCCATCCTGATGCCCCCGATCACGTACGGCATCCCGCTGGCGACAGTCCTCTACAAGTTCGGCCTGGCCGGGCACCTGTCCGGGGTGGTGCTGGCCAACCTCGTACCGTCGGTGCCGTTCGTCATCCTGACCATGACCCCGTTCATCGAGCAGATCGACCCGCGGATCGAGAGCGCCGCGCGGATGTGCGGCGCCGGCCTGCGCACGGTGTTCCTCCGGGTCCTCACTCCGCTGCTGGTGCCGGGCATCCTCGCCTCCGCGATCCTCGTGCTGGTCCGGACCGTGGGGATGTTCGAGCTGACCTTCCTGACCGCCGGGCCCGACTCGCAGACCCTGGTGGTGGCGCTGTACTACTCGATGTCCGCGTCCGGGATCCGGGCCCAGCAGTCGGTCGACGCCATGGCGGTCATCTACACCTCGATGATGCTGGTCCTGCTCGTCGTCGCACTGCGCTACGTGAACCCGACCCAGCTCGTGGCGCAGGTCAAGGACGAGCCGGAGCACTGAGCCCGGTGCCGGCGTCGAGGATCTCACCCAGACGACCCGCCACCGTGACGAGCGTGGGCAGCCTGGTCCGCAGACCGCGGTAGGCCGTGGCGAGCGCCGGGTCGACAGTGACGCGGTCGCCGCCGGCCCCCGGGTCGAGCTGGGTGACCGCCGCCTGGAGGTCGGCGGTGTGGCCGATCGCGAAGAGCCCGAGCGCCGCCGCGCCGAGGGTGACCTGGTCGGCCGCGCCCGCCACCTGGACGGGGCAGTCCAGGACCGCCGCCATCACCTCGCGCCACAGCGGAGACCGGAAGGCGCCCCCGGTCAGCCGTACGCTGCCGATCGGCGTCAGCTCGGCCAGCCGGTCACGGACACCGCCGAGTTGCAGGCAGACGCCCTCCACGGCGGCCCGGACCAGGTGAGCGCGTGAGTGCTCGCCGCGCAGCCCCAGGAACGCGCCGGGCGGCGCGCAGCCCTCCGGCGCGGCCGGGTCGGCCCACAGGTACGGCAGCATCACGACTCCGTCGCTGCCCGGTGCGATCCGCGCGGCGAGATCCAGCAGCGCGGGGGTGGCGTTGTCGTCGCCGAGAACCCGTGCCGCCCACCGCACCACGTTGCCGCCGTTGCCGACCGACCCGCGGACGACCCACGCGTCCTCGGTCAGCGCCGCACAGGAGAAGGTCTCGGCCGCGTCGGTGCGGGGTGCCCTGACGACGGTCCGCAGAGCCCCGGTGGCCCCGAGCGTCAGGCCGCCGACGGTGTGCTCGGTCGCCGCCGCGCCCAGGCTCCGCAACGGACCGTCACCCGCACCCACCACGACGGGTGTGCCCGGCGGCAGACCGACCGCGCGCCCGGCCGCCGGCGACAGCCGCAGCACCGCCGTGGTGGGCAGCACCGGGGGCAGTTGGCTCTCGGACACTCCGGCGAGGTCGAGGACGGCGGAACTCCACGCCCGACGGTGCACGTCGAACATCCCGGTGCCGGATGCCGAGGACAACTCGGTCACCAACATCCCGGTGAGCCGATGGACCACATAGTCCTTGAGGCCGACCCACCACCGGGTCGCCGTGCAGAGGTACGGCTCGTGCCGGGCGAACCACAGGAGCTTGCAGAGCGGGTTTCTCGGGTGCACCGGCGTACCCGTCGACCGGTGCAGCTCCCGGCTCTGACCGGACGACAGCAGTTCGCGGGCCGCCTCCGCCGACCGCGTGTCACGCCCGGTCAGCAGCGGCGTCACCGGCGTCATCGCCGCGTCCAGCCCGATGAGGCCGTACCTGGCCGAACTCAGCGCGAGGGCGACCACCTCCGCCCCGGCGGTGCCGGCCACGCACGCGGAGGTGGCCGCCAGGGTGGCCGCCACGAGCACGTCCGGCTCCTGTACCCGCCAGCCGGGCACCGGCTCCACCACCGGGTACGCCCGGGTAGCGACGTGTCGGGCGGTGCCGTCCAACGTGAACGCGACCGCCCGCGCGGCGGTGGTGCCCACGTCGACTCCGACGATCACCCGACGCTCCGGCTGCATCCGCACATGGTCGAGCGGCGCTGCGCGGGCCGGCAAGCGGTTGCGCGCAGTTGTCGTCACGGCGGTGGCAGCCGCCGGTCGGGCTCGGAAGGGTCGGGCTCGGAAAGACCGGGCACCGCCGACACGGGTCGTGACAGGATCGTCGGCATGTCTGCTCGGGCGCTGAGCTTCGGGATGGTGGCGAAACGGTACGAGCGGTACCGACCGGGGTACCCCGTCGAGCTTGTCGACCTGGTGTCGACGTACGCGGGTCGGCCGATCCGAACGGCCCTGGAGATCGGTGCCGGCACCGGCAAGGCGACCCGGCTGTTCACCGCCCGGGAGGTCACTGTCACCGCGACCGAGCCGGACGGGGCCATGCTCGCCGAGCTGCGCCAGCACGTGCCCGCCGACGTTCGGACCGTACCCGCCGCGTTCGAGGACCTACGGCCGGGCGCGGCGAGGTACGACCTGGTCTACGTGGCGGCGGCACTGCACTGGACGAGACCGGCGGGTCGCTGGTCGCGGATGGCGGCGCTGCTGGAACCGGGCGGCGTGTTCGCCTCGTTCGGCGGACCGGTCCAGCTGACCGACCCGGCCGTGGCGGACGCCGTCCGCGCCGTCCGGGCACCGTTCCTGGACAGCGACGAGATCCCGTCTCCCGACGGCACGCACCCGGAAGAGGCCATGCAGTGGCCGGGCACCGAACTGCGCCGCTCCGAATGGTTCACCGATGTCCAGCAGAGCGTGATCGGGCGGCGTCTGACGATGAGCGCGCGCGACTACGTCGGCTACCTGTCGACGGTCTCGGCGTACCTCGAACTGCCGAGCGAGGCGCAGGGGCGGCTCTTCCGACAGATCGAGCAGATCCTGCCCGAGACTGTCGAGCTCAGCGCCGACATCGTCGTGCACCTCGCGCGTCGACGCACCGAGCGGTAGCACCACCGGGCGGTCAGACCAGGAACTCCTCGCGCATCCGCGCACCCAGGTTGATCCCGCCGACCGTCCGTGGACCGGCCGGATCGTGCACGGCGACGGTGTTGTTGCGACGCATCAGCTCACGGACGGCAGGTGGCAGTCGCGGCGGGTCGTCCATGGCCACCAGGACCCGCCCGGCGCTGGAGATCAGTCGATCGGCCAGGGCGGCGGCGTCGGTGTCCACCCGCACCCGGCCGTACTCCCAGCCGGAGGTGGTGAGGTCGAGCACCTCGAACACGCGGGTCAGCAACGGGTTCGGGTCGGTCACCCGGTCGAGCCGGGGCGCCCGGCTGCCGACCACCGTGACGGCGGCCGCCACCTGCGCGTACGGGTGGAAGCCGCACGGCAGCGCGAACAGCGGCCAGCGCAGGGCCGGGCCCGCCTCCTTCCACAGCGGCCGGTAGTTGCGGCGGTGCACCAGCAGTCGCCGGCCCGTCCGCCGGTGGATCTCCTGGGCCTGGGCCTGAAGGTCCACATGGGCCTCGTCGGCGACCTGACTCACGATCCGGGTCGCCACCACCAGGCCGTCGTCACTGTCCAGCGAACCGGTGAGCGCCTCGACCTGGTCGTTGAACCGGATCCGCGCGTGGGAGCCGTACCGGGACTGGACGTCGTGCAGCAGCGCCTGCTGGCGTCCCGGGTCGAGCTGGACCCGCCTACCGCCCAGCAACCGACGGAGCCAACGCATGTCGCCTCGATTCAGCAGAGCCGTCGCGGACGGCGGCAATGCTAGTGCGTCGCCTCTTCCCGGTGTCGCCAAGGGGGTTGATCGACTCCGCTGTCCGGGACGGCGCTCACCGGCGACGGGGCGTGATCAGCCCTGACTCGTACGCCCACACGACCAGTTGGGCCCGGTCGCGGCAGTGCAGCTTCGTCATCGCCCGGTTGACGTGTGTCTTGGCGGTCAGCGGACTGATCACCATGCGCGCGGCGATCTCGTCGTTGGTCAGCCCACGGGCGACCAGCTCGACGATCTCCTGCTCCCGGGCGGTCAGCACGTCGCGGCCGGCCGTCGGCTCGGCCGGCGGTGGGCCGGCCACGAACTCACTGATCAGCGTGCGCGTGACGGTCGGCGCGAGCAGCGCGTCCCCGCGCGCGACGACGGCGACGGCGTGCAGCAGGTCTGCGGGGTCGGCGTCCTTGAGGAGGAAGCCGCTGGCGCCCGCCCGCAGGGCGGCGAAGACGTAGGAGTCGAGCCCGTAGTTGGTCAGGATGAGAACCCGGATGCCGGCGAGGTCGGGATCGGCGGCGATGCGCCGGGTGGCCTCGATGCCGTCGAGACCGGGCATCTGCACGTCCATCAGGACGACGTCCGGGCGCAGGCGTCGCGACAGGTGGACGGCCGAGCTGCCGTCGGTCGCCTCGCCGACGACCTCCAGGTGGTCCTCGGCGTCGAGCAGTGCCCGGAAGCCGGCTCGCATCAGCGCCTGGTCGTCGGCGAGCAGCACCCTGATCATCGCGGCCCCGGCGGCCGGCGGGTGCCGCGCGCTCCGGCCCGGCTCGCTCGGGCCTGGCTCGATCGGCCGGTCACCGCGGGCCGTCCAACGGGAAGGTGGCCCGCACGGTGAACCCGTGGTCGTCGTGCGCGGCGGCCCGCAGGGTGCCGCCCAGTGCGCTGACCCGCTCCCGCATGCCCCGCAGACCCACGCCCGGGGTCAGCGGCTGGCCCGGTGACGCCCGACCGTCGTCGGTGACCGCGACGGTGAGCCCCGCCGGGGCGTACTCCACCTGGATGTGCGCGGTCGCGGGGCCGGCGTGGCGGGCCACGTTGGTCAGTGCCTCCTGGATGACCCGGTATCCGGCCTGGTCGACCTCGTCGGGCAGGTCCCCGCGCTGACCGGTGACGGTCACCTGCACCGGTACGCCGACCGCCCGGGTCCGCTGGGCCAGCTCGTCCACCCGGGCCAGTCCGACGCGATCGGCGTCGGTGGGCGCGCGCAGGACGTCGAGGGTGGTCCGGAGTTCCCGCATGGCAGCGCCGCTGGCCTCCTGGATCGCCAGCAGGGCGGCCGACGGCGCCTCGCCGTGTTTGCGGGCCAGGTGCACGGCGATCCCGGCCTGCACCTTGATCACCGAGATGCTGTGGGTCAGCGAGTCGTGCAGGTCGCGGGCGATGCGCAGCCGCTCCTCCCCGGCACGCCGCAACGCCATCTCCTCGCGGGTGCGTTCGGCTTCGACTGCCCGCTGCTCGACCTGCTCCAGGTACGCCCGACGCTGCCGTCCGACGAGCCCGGCGACGTTGGCGGCCACGAACCAGCCGAACAGCAGGGCCGTCCGTTCGAGGATCACCTGCCCCGGCTGGCCGGGCGGTGCCACCGAGACGTCGCGGGCCAGGAAGCCACCGAGGAAGACGACGCTGGCCAGGACGGCGGCCGACCGGTGCCCCTGCCAGGCGGCGAGGTACACCGCGCCGAGAACGGGGAACGCGGCGGACACCCCGGGGTGCACCCGGAGGTGAACGGCCAGCATGGCGACGGTGACCACGCCCAGCGCCACCACCGGGTAGCGCCGGCACGCCGCCAGGGCCACCGCCATGGCCAGGACCAGGGCGACGTCGAGCACCTCGACCGTCGCAGCGTCCGGGGTGAGCGCGGCGTTGCCGAGCAGGAGGACGCCGAGGGCGAGACCGCCGAGGGCGTACGGGAGGTCGCGGCGCATTGTCGCACTGTAGAACGGCCGCCGCCGGTGCAGCATCCCGCGAGCGTGGTACCTGCCGCGTACCACGGACGCGGTATCGGCGACCCGGCAAGTGTCTGCGCCGGAACGACGCTTTCCCGGTCTGCCGCAACAAGCATCGAGCCCATGACATACCGCTTCTTCACCCCCACGCCGACGAGGGCGGCCACCGGCCTCACCGCGGCGGTCTACCAACAGTTGCGCGACGACTTCCTCGGGCCGTTGCCGACCTTCCAGGCGCTGTCGGCGGTGCCGGAGGTGCTGGCCGCGACCTGGGCGTTGATGCGGGAGGCGCTGCTCGCCGGCGACGCTTCCCGGGTCGAACGGGAACTCGTCGCGACCGTCGTGTCCCGGGCCAACCGCTGTCAGTTCTGCGTCGACGCCCACGTGCTGCTGCTGCACGCGCTGGGCGCGTC
>NZ_JAGPXZ010001524.1:0-436 GCF_018070305.1 Micromonospora sp. M51
TTCGAGGCCGGAGCCCCACCAGTGGATCGTGGCGATGATGCCCACCATGCCCACGATCACGATGCCCGCGCCCAGCATCAGGACGCCCCGGCCGAGGGCACGGGCGACGTTGTCGGAGATGGCCGCGCCGACGAGCGTGCCGAACGAGAACGGCAGCAGGATCAGGCCGGTCGTCAGGGCGGACTTCTCCAGACCGATCTGCAGGTGCAGCGAGAGTGCGAAGAGCAGGCCGATGAAGCCCGCGAAGTAGCAGAGGCTGATGCCGACGCCGGCGGAGAACGAGCGGTGGGCGAACAGGCGCATGCTCACCAGCGGAACCTGGGCGCGCCGGGCGCGGCGCAACTCCCATGCCGCGAAGGCGGCCAGCGCGGGCAGCGCTGCTGCCATCGAGACGAACGTCCAGGCCGGCCAACCCAGGCGCTGGCCCTCGACCAGC
>NZ_JAGPXZ010001525.1:0-435 GCF_018070305.1 Micromonospora sp. M51
ACTCGGCGACCACGCCCAGGTACGCCTTCCCGACTGTCGACACGGCCACCGCGGACGCCATCGCCGCGATCGCCGACAGCACCAGCAGCAGCAGCGACGAGCCGGAGATGCTCTGCCGGTAGAGCCGGCTCACCCCCTTGGCGTCGACCAGCTTGCCGCCGACCTTCAGCCGGGTCAGGAACGTCGAGGCCATCCCGCCTCGACCCTTGTCCAGGAACTCGACAAGTGTCGCGTGGGTGCCGACCGCTACGAGCAGCGAGGCGCCCTTCTCGTCGGCGAGCAGCATGGCCAGGTCCTCGCTGGTCGCCGCGGCCGGGAAGGTGATCGCCGGCACACCGAGGCCGTTGACCCGGGGCAGGCCGGGCGCCCGACCGTCCGGGTACGCGTGCACGATCACCTCGGCGCCGCAGCGCAGCTCGTCGTCGGTGACCGTAT
>NZ_JAGPXZ010000174.1:0-9355 GCF_018070305.1 Micromonospora sp. M51
CGGTTGCGGGAGTGGCAGTCGGAACCGGAGTTGGTCGAGGTCCCCGACCCGACGCCCGGGCCGGGTCAGGTGGTGGTCCGGATCGGCGGTGCCGGCGCGTGCCACTCCGACCTGCACCTGATGGACGAGTTCGAGCCGGGCACGGTGCCCTGGAACCCGCCGTTCACCCTCGGTCACGAGAACGCCGGCTGGGTGCACGCCCTCGGCGACGGGGTGACCGGGCTGTCCGTCGGGCAACCGGTCGCGGTGTTCGGGGCATGGGGGTGTGGCACCTGCGCACGCTGTCGGCTCGGGATCGACCCGTACTGCGAGAACCCTTCCGCCGCGCCGGTGCCGAGCGGAGGCGGTGGGCTCGGACTGGACGGCGGGATGGCCGAGTTCGAACTTGTCCCGCACGCGCGGCACGTCGTACCTCTACCGGAGGGTCTGGATCCGGTGCAAGCCGCACCGCTGACCGACGCGGGGCTCACCCCGTACCACGCCGTCCGGCGCTCCTGGCCGAAGCTGCCACCGGGCAGCACGGCCGTGGTGATCGGGGTCGGCGGGCTGGGGCACGTGGGCGTGCAGATCCTCAAGGCCACCACCGCCGCGCGGGTGATCGCCGTGGACACCCGGGCCGAGGCGCTGCGGCTGGCCGAGGAGTGCGGCGCGGATCGCACGGTGACCTCCGGACCGACCGCCGCCGAGGAAATCCGGGATGCCACCGGAGGGCGGGGCGCCGACGTGGTGCTGGACTTCGTCGGCGCGGACAGCACCCTGGCGCTCGGCGTGGCGGCGGCCCGCACCGTGGGCGACCTGACCATCGTGGGGATCGGCGGCGGCACCGTGGGAGTGTCGTTCTTCTCCGTGCCGTACGAGCTGAGTATCGCCACCACCTACTGGGGCAGCCGACCCGAGCTGGTGGAGGTGCTCGACCTGGGCGCCCGGGGCCTGGTCCGGCCGAGCATCACCACCTTCGCGCTGGACGACGCCCTGGACGCGTACCGCCAGATGCGCGACGGGACCCTGGAGGGCCGGGCGGTGATCGTGCCGTGAGCCCGGCCGTCAGCCGGCCTCGAGCAGGCCACGCACGTAGGCGGCCTGGCCGACGTGTTGCAGGTCGTCCTCGACGACGCTGACCAACCGGACGCCGAGGGTGACCGGCGGATCCCACGCCTCGTCGACCACACGGTCCAGGTCCGCCGGGGCCAGACCGGCCAGGAAGTCCCCGGTACGCGCGGCGACCGCCCCGTAGTAGTCGATGAGCGCCTGCGCGCTCTCCGGCCTAACCGTCGCGACCTGGGCGGGCGAGTGCCCGTAGCCGGTGTTCTCGGGGTCGGCGGCGAGCCCGAACCGTCCCGCCCAGTCGCCGCTGGCCCAGATCTGGTCGGCGTCGAGGACCTCGGCGACATGATGGTCCTGCACCCGGGTGAGGTGCCAGACCAGCCAGCCGATCGAGTTGGCGCCCGGGGCGGGCTGGTGGCGCAGTTGCTCGGGGCTGAGGCCCTCGACCGCCGCGCGGACGAGGTCGGGCAGTCGGTCGTACGCCTCGGTCAGCAGGTCACTCACATTCACGTGCTGCGCCTTCCTGGTCGGTTGCGGATCAGGTACCGCCGGAGACGGGCGGGCAAACCTCGGCCGCTACGGTGATCAAATGGTCGCCGCGCTGGAGTTGTACCTGGACCCGGACGCCACCCGCCGGATCCGGGTGCTCTGGGACGCGCTGGAGGCCGAGGGCGTGCAGAGCATGCGCTCGCTGCTGGAGCAGCGCCACCGTCCACACGTCTCGCTCATGGTGGCGCCCCGGTTCGACCCGGAGCAGGTCGCCGAGGCGTTACAGGGGACGGTGGTGGCCGCCCCGTTGCGGCTCGAATTCCAGCACGCCGGCCAGTTCGTCGGTCGGGTGCTCTGGCTCGGTCCGACGCCCACCCCGGAGTTGCTGGCGCACCACCGGCTGGTGCACGACCGGCTCGCCGCCGCCGGCATCCCCCTCGCCGAGCACTACCAGCCGGGGCGCTGGGTGCCGCACTGCACGCTGTCCATGCGGGTGCCGAACACGCTGATGGCCGCCGCGGTGCGCCGCTGTCTGGAGGTGTTGCCGCTGGCCGCGACGGTGGTCGGCGCGGCGCTCACCGACCATGCCCGGGGCATCGCCCACCCGCTGCCTTGACCGTGACTCGACCGTCGCTGCGTAATGTCCGGTTTGGCGGGCGGCAGTCGGAAACCCGAAAACAAGCGGTGCGGAAGTGGCCGGGCGTGGGAAGGTTCGAGTGGCTGTCGTACCGGTGGTGGGCTGCTCACGGGCGGTCCCACCCGGCCGGTGGCGCGAATTCACCCCGCGCCGCCCACGGCGGCTTCGACGAGGAGAGGCAGGGCCCATGCAGGCTCAGCGCAGGCCACCGCGCACGGAGCGGAGCCAGACCCGGGACGACCGGACCGGCGGCGGAATGACCGGGGCAGCCACCCCCCTGACGATCTGGGCGGCCGCCGTACTGCTCGGCCGGATCGGTGCCGGCGACGACGACGTCGAGGACGAACGGCACATCCTGCGCGGCATCGAGTGAGCCGCGGCCAAGGGCTCAGAGCCAGCCGCGCCGCTTGAAGATCACATAGAGGGTGCCGCAGACCAGCAGCATCAACAGCAGCGCGAAGAGGTAACCGAAGCGCCAGTTCAGCTCCGGCATGTGGACGAAGTTCATGCCGTACACGGTGCCGATGAGCGTGGGAGCGAAGAGGATCGCCGCCCAGGAGGAAACCTTCTTCAGCTCCTCGTTCTGGCTGTAGCTGGCCGCCGTGAGACTGCGCATCTCCTCGTTCTGCTGCTGCGAGACGAGGGTCGCGTTGACGGTGAGGATGTTCTGCAGCAGGTGCCGGAAACCGTCCACCCGCTCCACCACCTGGGTCAGGTGGTCGGTCACGTCGCGCAGGTAGCGGCGCAGCTCCTCGTCGGCGCTGGCGCTGCCCGCGCCGACGGCCAGCGCGTCGAGCACGCTGAGCAGGGGGCGGGCGGCCCGCTGGAACTGGATGACCTCGCGGCTGAGGCCGTAGATGCGGCGGCTGGCGTTCGGATCGCCACCGAACACCTGGGTCTCGATCTCGTCGATGTCGTTCTCCAGCCCGGCCACCACCGGCGCGTACCCGTCGACGACCTGGTCCAGGATCGCGTACAGGACCGCCTCCGGGCCCCGGGCGAGCATCTGCGCCTCGGTCTCCATCCGCCGCCGCACCGCGGCCAGGTCCGGTGCCTCACCGTGGCGGACGGTGACCACGAAACCCGGCCCGATGAACAGGTGCAGCTCGGAGAACTCGACCTCCTCCCGCAGGTCGTCGTAGCGGGCGGCGCGCAGCACCACGAACAGGGTGTGGCCGTAGCGCTCCAGCTTGGGCCGCTGGTGGGCGTTGATCGCGTCCTCGACCGCCAGGTCGTGCAGCCGGAACTCGCGGGCCAGTGAGGTGATCTGCTCGATGTCGGGCCGGTACAACCCGATCCAGGCCATCGCGTCGTCCTGCTCCTGCAGGCAGCGGTACGTCTCGGCGAGGCCGGACGGCGAGGCGAACCGGTGCCCCCGGAGGTAGACCGCGCTGTCCACCAGGCCGTGGGAGGCTGCGGGCGACTCCGGGGGCGGCACCACGCCGACCCTCGTCTCGTACTTGTCGAGTTGACGGCCGAAGCCACCACCCGGGCGGAAGCGACGGCCGCCGACCATGCCCTGTCCCCTCCCCCGGTGCCGTCCGGTCCGGACCGGGAGGCTGCATCCCCGGTGCCCTGGGCCCGAAACCCGCCGGGGTGTCGGCTGGGTTCCGCGCACCGGCGGACGGCAGCGGCCCCATGGGCGGATACTCACGGTGACCGTGAGCGGGATGACGGGGGACGCGCCGGTGACGTTCGACAGACGCGCCGGCCGGTTGCGGGGGTGGCTGCTCGACGCCGGCTCGGACCAGGCCGTGCAGCACCCGGGGCCGCACGGGCGCCCGCCGGAGCACCGGCACCACCCGTGGTGGAAGGTGATGTGCCTGACCGGTGTGGACTACTTCTCCACGTTGGGTTACCAGCCGGGTATCGCGGCGCTGGCCGCCGGGGCGCTCTCGCCGGTGGCGACGCTGGTGCTGGTGCTGGTGACCCTGCTGGGGGCGTTGCCGGTCTACCGGCGGGTGGCGGTGGAGAGCCCGCACGGTGAGGGTTCCATCGCGATGCTGGTCCGCCTGCTGAGCTACTGGCCGGGCAAACTGCTGGTGCTGGTGCTGCTCGGTTTCGCGGCCACCGACTTCATCATCACCATCACCCTCTCGGCCGCTGACGCGACGGCGCACATCGACGAGAACCCGTTCTGGCCGAGTGCGCTCAAGGGGCACGAGGTGCTGGTCACACTGCTGCTCGTGTCGCTGCTGGGCGCGGTGTTCCTCAAGGGATTCACCGAGGCGATCGGGATCGCCGTCGTCCTGGTCGCGGTCTACCTGACGCTGAACGCGGTGGTGGTGGCCGACGCGCTGTGGCGGGTGGTGAGGCATCCGAGCGCGGTGGGCGACTGGACCTCCGCGCTGACCACCGGGCACGGCGACCCGTGGCTGGTGGTCGGGCTGTCGCTGCTGGTCTTTCCGAAGCTGGCGTTGGGTCTGTCCGGCTTCGAGACCGGGGTGGCGGTGATGCCGAGCGTACGGGGTGACCCGCAGGATTCGGAGGCACGACCGCTGGGCCGGATCCGTGGCGCGCGCCGGCTGCTGACCACCGCAGCGGTGATCATGAGCGTTTTTCTGATCACCAGCAGCGTGACGACAACGGTGCTGATCCCGCCGGACGCCTTCCAGCCGGGCGGGCCGGCGAACGGGCGGGCGCTGGCCTATCTGGCGCACGCCCACCTCGGCGAGGTGTTCGGCACCATCTACGACCTGTCGACCATCGGGATCCTCTGGTTCGCCGGGGCGTCGGCGATGGATGGTCTGCTCAACCTCGTGCCGCGCTACCTGCCCCGCTACGGCATGGCGCCGACCTGGGCGCGAGCCGTCCGGCCACTGGTGCTGGTCTTCACCTCGGTGGCGTTCCTGATCACGATCATCTTCGAGGCCAGCGTGGACGCGCAGGGCGGCGCGTACGCCACCGGGGTGCTGGTGTTGATCACCTCGGCCGCGACGGCGGTGACGCTCGCGGCGCTGCGGCAGCGTCAGCGCGGTCGCACCATCGCGTTCGGCGTCATCGCGGTGATCTTCGTCTACACGACGCTGGCGAACGTGGTGGAACGCCCCAGTGGCGTCAAGATCGCCGCTTGTTTCATCGGCGGGATCATCCTGGTGTCGGTGTTGTCGCGGCTGATGCGGGCCTACGAGCTGCGCGTCGATCACGTCGAACTGGATCCGGCCGCGGCCCGGATCATCGACGAACGCGCCGGCCGGCGGATCCGCCTCATCGCGCACGAACCCGACCGGCGCGACGAGGCGGAGTACCGCGCCAAGCTCGCCCAGACCATGGCGGACAACGACTTCCCCGACGACAGCGACGTCATCTTCGTCGAGGTCGAGGTCACCGACCCGTCCGACTTCGAGACCGAGGTGCTGGTCCGCGGCAGCGTCGTCGACGGCCGCTTCCCGGTGCTCAGCCTGGCCAGTTCGTCGGTGCCCACCGCGCTGGCCGCCCTGCTGCTGGAGATCCGCGACCGCAGCCGTCGGCGGCCCCACATCTACTTCGAGTGGTCCGAGGGCGGCCCGGTTCGCAACTTCCTGCGCTACCTGGCGTTCGGGCAGGGCGCGATCGCCTCGGTGACCCGGGAGATCCTGCGCCGCCAGGAACCCGACCCACACCGTCGACCGCACGTGCACGCCGGCTGACCTGGGCGCGGACGGCTCGTCGCGCACGGTGAGCGTGGTCATACCGACTGGACGCGGCACCCGTTGGTGCTGCTAGCCTCGGCGCAGGTCATGAGCGCCAGCGCGAAGCCCCGGCTCGCTGGCCGGCAACCCTCCTCCGCGGTGGGGTGCCCCGGGTGAAGACCAGGCACCGGCACGACGTCGGTGCAAGCGTGGCCTGGCACCCAGGTCAGCACAGACCCGGGAGAACCATGCGCATCCTCAGCACCACCCCACCGACTGACGTCGCGGACCTCCGCACCGGTCGACCCTCGCCCGCACTGACCCGGCGACGGCACGTGGACACGATGCGAATGTGCAGCGCCGCCTGTCGTCGCGGCACCGCGCTCTAGCACCACCCTCCCGAAACCCCTTTCCACCGGTACGCCCATCGGGCGCGCCGTCGGTGGCGCGCACCCACGCCCGCCGAGACACCACCCTTCGGAGACACCAGTGCGATTCCTTCCCGCAGTGACCCGTGCCGCCGCCCTGGGGGCGGCGACGATCCTGGCCGCCACCGCCCTCACCGCCTGCGGCGACGACAGCTCGTCCGACGCCACCACCAACCCGTACGGCCTGGCCCAGCCGGGCGTGCTGCGCGCCGGCACGCTGACCGACGCCCCGCCGAACGTGTACCTCAAGGACGGCAGGTTCACCGGCTTCGACAACGACCTGCTGACCGCCGTGGCCGGCAAGCTCGGCCTCAGTGTGGAGTTCGTCGGCACCGACTTCTCCGCGCTGCTCAGCCAGGTCAACAACCGCAAGTTCGACGTCGGCAGCTCCTCGATCACCATCACCGAGGCCCGCAAGAAGACAGTCGACTTCGGCAACGGCTACGACTTCGGCTACTTCGGCCTGGACGTCCCGGCCGGCTCGCCGATCACCAGCTTCGACCAGCTCACCGGCAAGCGGGTGGTGGTGGTGCAGGGCACGGTCCAGGACGACTACGCCACCGGCAAGCAGCTGAACCCGGTGCGGGTGCCGGACTACAACGGTGCGATCAACCAGCTCAAGGCGGGCACCGCCGACGCGTGGATCGCCCCGGCGGAGATCGGCGAGAAGTCGGCCGCCGACAGCAACGGCAAGATCACCGTGGCGGCCAAGCAGCTCAGCCCGGCACCGACCGCGTACGCCGTGGCCAAGGGCAACGACAAGCTGCGCGAGGCGCTGAACAAGAGCCTCGACGAGGTCATCGCCGATGGCACCTGGACCCGGTTGCAGGCGCAGTACTACCCGGGCCGGCCGATCCCGGCGGACTTCAAGCCGGGCAGCGGCGCGGTCACCGTGGCGCCGTCGGCGTCCGCGTCGGCGGCGTCCTGAACCGATGACGAGCGAGCGGGGCGGTAGGAGAGGCGACACATGGATCCGTTGAGCACCCTGTGGGAAACGTTCTTCGACTGGGACTCGATGCGCGAGGCGCTGCCCGAGATGCTGACCGTCGGGTTGCCCAACACGCTGATCCTGGCGGTCTCCGCCGCTCTGCTCGGCTCGGTGCTGGGCCTGCTGCTGGCCGTCGCGGGGATCTCCCGCAGCCGCTGGTTGCGATGGCCGGCGCGGGTCTACACCGACGTGTTCCGAGGGCTGCCGGCCGCCGCGACGATCCTGCTGATCGGCGTCGGGTTGGCCCCGCTGGGCATGCAGGTCTGGGGACCGGACCCCTACCCGTTGGGCATCCTGGCGCTGTCGCTCATCGCTGCCGCGTACATCGGGGAGATCTTCCGCTCGGGCATCCAGTCGGTGGAGGCCGCCCAGTTGGAGGGCGCCCGGGCGCTCGGCTTCTCCTGGGCCGACGCGATGCGGCTGGTGATCGTCCCGCAGGGCATCCGGCGGGTGCTGCCGGCCTGGGTGAACCAGCTCATCGCGCTGATCAAGGACTCCAGCCTGGTCTACTTCCTCGGTCTGGTGGCCAGCCAGCGGGAGCTGTTCCGGATCGGGCAGGACTACGCGGCCACCACCGGTAACGAGTCGGCGCTGCTGCTGGCGGGGCTGTGCTACCTGGCGTTGACCGTTCCGTTGACGCACGTCGTGAACTGGATCGACCGCCGGCTGCGCAACGGTCGGCCGGCCACCGCGCCGACAGACGAGGACGACGACACCGCGCCGTACGCGATGGAAGGGGACCGGCGATGACCGCCGCCAGCACGACCTCGGTCAGCCTCGACGTACGCGACGTGCACCTCGCCTTCGGACCGAACCGGGTGCTGCGTGGCGTCGACCTGTCGGTGCCGCGTGGCGCGACGGCCTGTGTCATCGGCCCGTCCGGGTCGGGCAAGTCCACACTGCTGCGCACCATCAACCGGCTGATCGAACCGGACCGGGGCGACGTGCTGCTGGACGGGCGCAGCGTGCGGGGCGACGACCCGGACGCGCTGCGGCAGCGGGTGGGCATGGTGTTCCAGCAGTTCAACCTCTTCCCGCACATGAGCGTGCTGCGCAACGTCACGCTGGCGCTGCGCCGACTGCGCAAGCTCGGTGACGACGAGGCGGACGCGCTCGCCCGCGCCCAGTTGGAGCTGGTGGGGCTTGCCGGCAAGGCGAACTCCCGACCGGCGCAACTCTCCGGTGGTCAGCAGCAACGGGTGGCGATCGCCCGTGCGCTGGCGCTGCGGCCCGAGGTGATGCTCTTTGACGAGGCGACCTCTGCGCTCGACCCGGAGCTGGTCAAGGGTGTGCTCGGGGTGATGGCCGACCTGTCCGCCGCCGGAATGACCATGGTGGTGGTGACCCACGAGATGGGCTTCGCCCGGCAGGTCGCCGACACCGTCGCCTTCATGGACCGGGGTGTGGTGCTGGAGGCCGGCCCGCCCGAGGCCGTCTTCGAGCGGGCCGAACATCCGCGGCTGCGCCGGTTCCTCGACCAGGTGCTCTGAGCCGCGCGGGCGCGCGCGGTGGCCGACGGTCACTCGTTGGGTTCGCGCCCCAGCAGCCGGATCTCCTCGTTGTCCAGCGCGGACTGGAGTTCCTGCAGCACCAGGTCGTCGATCTCCCGGTTGTCGCGCAGTCGGGTGACCTCCCGCCTCTTGTGCGCGAGGACGCCGAGGCGCAGTTGCCGTTCCAGCCGGCGCTCATCGGCGATGGTCCCACCGCCCCCGGTGAGGGCCTCCCGGTGCCGCTGGTACGCGGCCTCCAGCCGACGCACAGAATCACCCAGGACACCGATCTCCGCGGCGACCTGCGGGAGGGCGGCCAGGCCCGCCTCGGCGGCCCGCCGCCGGGCGTGCCGGGCCTCGTCGACGCGTCCCGGGTCGCCGCTGAGCCCGGCCCAGCGCACCACCAGCGGCAGGGTGGTGCCCTGCAGGAGCATGATCAACACGATCACCAGCGCGGTGACGAAGATGATCAGGTCGCGTTCGACCACCGGCCGGCCATCCACAGTCATCGTCGGCACGGCCAGGGCGGCGGCGAGCGACACCGCACCCCGGAAACCGGCCCAGCCCCCGACGGTCCCCACCCGCCAGCCGGAGGGACCTCGACCGACGTCGTCCACCATCCGGCGGCGGCGCAGTCGCGCCGACTGCGCTGTGACATAGATGAAGAG
>NZ_JAGPXZ010000175.1:0-9322 GCF_018070305.1 Micromonospora sp. M51
ATCTTCAGCAGCGCCGGGTCGACGTCGCCGACCCCGACCGTGATGGCGGAATCGCCGTGCCACCCGTCCAACACCGCGCCGCAGTCGATGGAGATCAGGTCACCGGGCTGGAGCACCTGCTTCGGCGACGGGATGGCGTGCACGATCTGCTTCACGGTCTCCAGACCGACGCCGACCATGATGAGCACAGCGGTGCCGCCGAACGGGAAGTTCTGGTACTGCTGGTTGTCCAGCCAGATGAAGAAGAAGTTCGGCAGGATCGAGATCACGCCGAGGTAGAGCGCGCCCGGCAGGGTGATCCGGCTGAGGATGAAGTCGAGGTAGTCGGCGGTCGGCTTGCCGGGGCGGATGCCCGGCACGAAGCCGCCGTACTTCTTCATGTTGTCAGCGACCTCGGTCGGGTTGAACGTGATCGACACGTAGAAGTACGTGAAGAAGATGATCAGCAGGAAGTAGACCGAGATGTAGATCGGGCTGCTCGGGTTGACCAGGTTGTTCTGGATCCACGACTGGGTCTTGCCCGGGTCGGTCTGGTCGAAGAACTGCAGCGCCAACTGCGGCAGGTAGAGCAGCGACGAGCCGAAGATGACCGGGATCACACCAGCCTGGTTGACCTTCAGCGGGATGTAGGTCGACGTGCCGCCGTACATCCGCCGGCCGATCATCCGCTTGGCGTACTGCACCGGGATCCGGCGCTGCGCCTGCTCGATGAAGGTGACAGCGGTGATGACCACCAGGACCAGGGCAATGACCAGGGCGAACATGTCCCAGCCCTTGCTGGTCTTGATCTGCCAGCCCTCGCTGGGCAGCCGCGCCGCGATCGAGGTGAAGATCAGGACGGACATGCCGTTGCCGACGCCGCGGTCGGTGATCAACTCGCCGAGCCACATGACCATGCCGGTGCCGGCGGTCATCGTCATCACCAGGATGGACAGCGTCAGCCAGTCCGGGATGCCGGTGCCGGTCGGGATGATCGGGAACTGGTCGCACCGGTTCTGGAACAGCTGGCCGGAGCGGGCCAGGGCCACGAACGCCGAGGCCTGCAGCACACCGAGGCCCAGGGTCAGGTAGCGGGTGTACTGGGTGATCTTCGCCTGACCGGCCTGGCCCTCCTTGCGGAGCTGCTCCAGACGCGGGATCACGACGGTCAGCAGCTGCAGGATGATCGACGCGGTGATGTAGGGCATGATGCCCAGCGCGAAGACCGAGAGCTGCAGCAGCGCTCCGCCGGAGAAGAGGTTGAGCAGGTTCACCACCCCGGTGGTGTCACCCTGGATGGTGTCGAGGCACTTCTGCACGTTGCCGTACGAGACGCCCGGGCTGGGGAGCGTTGCACCCAGCCGGTAGACCGCGATGATGCCTACTGTGAACAGCAGCTTCTTGCGCAGGTCAGGCGTACGGAACGCACTGAGAAAGGCGGACAGCAACTTCTTCCTCCTGCGCGAGGCGGGCCGCCGGTGATCCCTGGCGGGTCGGGGTGGATCACGGGCGAGTGCCCGCAATCCATGGCTGGGATGGGACTCTAACAGCCTCACCCCGGTCCGGGCAGATGCGCCCGACTACATAAATCGATTCCGATGTTACCGGGCGCTCAGGCCCCAGGCAGACCATGGCGCCCGCCAGTTGCTCACAACTGGACGGGCGCCATGGTCGTACGCCTTACAGCTCGGTGACGGAGCCACCGGCGGCGGCGATCTTCTCCTTGGCCGACGCACTGAACGCGTGCGCGGACACCTGGAGCGCCACACCGCCGAGATCCCCGGTGCCGAGGACCTTGACCGGGTGACCCTTGCGGACCGCGCCGGACTCGACGAGCTCCAGCGGGCCGACCTGACCACCGTTCGGGAACAGCTCAGCGAGTCGGTCCAGGTTGACCACCTGGAAGACCACCTTGAACTTGTTCTTGAAGCCCTTCATCTTCGGCAGGCGCATGTGGATGGGCATCTGCCCACCCTCGAACGCCGCCGAGATGTTCTTGCGGGCCTTGGAGCCCTTGGTACCGCGACCAGCGGTCTTGCCCTTGGAACCCTCACCGCGACCCACACGGGTCTTCGCGGTCTTGGAACCAGGCGCCGGGCGCAGGTGGTGAACCTTGATCGTCATTACTCGACCTCCTCGACCTTCACGAGGTGGTTGACCGTGAAGATCATGCCGCGGATCTCGGGCCGGTCCTCCTTGACCACCACGTCGTTGATCCGCTTGAGACCGAGCGAACGCAGCGAGTCACGCTGGTTCTGCTTGGTCCCGATACCGGACCGGAGCTGGGTGACCTTCAGGCGTGCCATCAGGACGCCACCCCCGCCCGCGACGCCAGCATGGCGGCCGGCGCGACGTCCTCCACCGGCAGACCACGACGCGCCGCGACCTGCTCGGGGGACTCAAGCCCCTTCAGGGCCGCCACGGTGGCGTGCACGATGTTGATCGGGTTCGACGAGCCGAGGCTCTTGGAGAGCACGTCGTGGATACCGGCGCACTCCAGCACGGCACGCACCGGACCACCGGCGATGACACCCGTACCGGCCGAGGCCGGCTTGAGCAGCACCACACCGGCCGCGTCCTCACCCGTCACCGGGTGCGGGATCGAGGCGCCGATACGCGGAACCTTGAAGAAGTGCTTCTTGGCCTCCTCGACACCCTTGGCGATGGCCGCGGGCACCTCCTTGGCCTTTCCGTAGCCCACGCCGACCGTGCCGTCGCCGTCGCCCACGATCACCAGGGCGGTGAAGCTGAAGCGACGACCACCCTTCACGACCTTGGCGACGCGGTTGATCGCGACGACCCGCTCAAGGTGCGGGGTCTTCTCGACGGGCGCGTTTCCGCGGCCGCCCTCACGGCGGTTGTCGCGGCGACCACCCTCGTTGCCACCGGACCCGCCGCCACGGCGCTGTTGACCTGGCATCAGCAGCCTTCCTTCTCTCTCGTGACGGGGTTGTTAGAACTCGAGCCCGGCTTCGCGGGCGGCGTCGGCAAGCGCGGCGACTCGCCCCGCGTACCGGTTGCCACCGCGGTCGAAGACGACCTTGGAGACGCCGGCGGCCTTGGCCCGCTCGGCGAGCAGCGCGCCCACCTTGCCGGCCAGGGCGCTCTTGTCGCCCTCCGCACCGCGCAGCGAGGCGTCCAGGGTCGACGCCGACGCCAGGGTGTGACCCTTGGTGTCGTCGACGATCTGGGCGACCATGTGCCGCAGGGAGCGGGTGACGACCAGGCGCGGACGCTCGGCCGTACCGCTGACGTTCTTGCGGACGCGGAAGTGTCGACGCGCACGCCCAACGGCGCGCTTGGCGGCGACACCGCGGCGGCGCTTGAGCAGCGTGGCGCTCACTTCTTACCTGCCTTTCCAGCCTTGCGGCGGATGACCTCGCCCTGGTACTTGACGCCCTTGCCCTTGTAGGGCTCCGGCGGGCGGATCTTCCGGATGTTGGCGGCGACCTCACCGACCTGCTGCTTGTCGATGCCAGCCACGTGGAACAGGGTCGGCCGCTCCACCGTGAAGGTGATGCCCGCCGGGGCGGGGACGACCACCGGGTGCGAGAACCCGAGCGCGAACTCGAGGTCCGAACCCTTGGCGGTGACCCGGTAACCGGTGCCGGCGATCTCCAGGCTCTTGCGGTAGCCCTCGGTGACCCCGACGATCATGTTGGCGACCAGCGTACGGCTCAGGCCGTGGAGTTCCTTGGCCTTGCGCTCGTCGTTCGGCCGGTTGACGCTCAGCTCGCCGTCCTCGCCACGCTCGATCGTGATCGGCTCGGCGAGGGTGTGCTCAAGCTGGCCCTTGGGGCCCTTGACCTTGACGGTCTGCCCGTCGATCGTGATATCGACGCCGGCTGGTACCGGGATCGACTTACGTCCAATTCGCGACATTTCTACCTGTCTCCCGTTACCAGACGAAGGCGAGGACTTCCCCGCCAACACTCCGCTTGCGGGCCTGCCGGTCGGTCAGCAGCCCCTGGGACGTCGAAATGATCGCCACGCCCAGCCCACCGAGCACCCGCGGGAGCCCGTCCGACTTGGCGTACACCCGGAGACCGGGCTTGGACACGCGCTTGATACCGGCCAGGCTCCGCTCGCGGTTCTGGCCGTACTTCAGCTCGACGACCAGTCGCTTGCCGACGGCGCCCTCCTCGGGCTCCTCGACCGACCAGGTGGCGATGTAACCCTCGGCCTTCAAGACCTCGGCGATGTTCGCCTTGATCTTGGAGTAGGGCATCTTCACCTGATCGTGGTACGCCTGGTTGGCGTTACGCAGACGCGTGAGCATGTCTGCGATCGGGTCGGTCATCGTCATGGATTTCGTCAGCCTTTCTCGCCGGGGTTCCCGGGGCACCAGCCCCGGGCCTACGGCGAAGAGCAATACCTAATCGGTGCAGGAGTTCCCGGCCGACGGCCGGGACGCGGTCGCCCTTACCAGGAAGCCTTGGACACGCCCGGCAGCTCACCGCGGTGAGCCATCTCCCGGATGCAGACCCGGCAGAGCCCGAACTTGCGGTAGACCGCCTTCGGACGCCCGCACCGCTGGCAGCGGGTGTACGCGCGAACCGAGAACTTCGGCTTCGCGGCCGCCTTGATGATCAGCGCCTTCTTGGCCATCTCAGTTCTCCTTGAACGGGAAGCCCAGGAGCTTGAGCAGCGCCCGGCCCTCGTCGTCGGTCGTGGCGGTCGTGACCACCGTGATGTCCATGCCCCGCTGGCGATCGATCTTGTCCTGGTCGATCTCGTGGAACACCGACTGCTCGGTCAGACCGAACGTGTAGTTGCCGTGCCCGTCCAGCTTGCGCCCGTCCAGGCCGCGGAAGTCGCGGATACGCGGCAGCGCGATGGAGAGCAGCCGGTCCAGGAACTCCCACATCCGGTCGCCACGAAGGGTGACCTTCGCGCCGATCGGCATGCCCTCGCGGAGCTTGAACTGCGCGATGGACTTGGTCGCCCGCCGCACCTGCGGCTTCTGGCCGGTGATCGTGGCGAGGTCGCGGACCGCACCGTCGATCAGCTTGGCGTCGCGAGCAGCCTCGCCGACACCCATGTTGACGACGATCTTGACCAGCCGCGGCACCTGCATGGGGTTGCCGTAGCTGTGCTGCTCACGCAGCTGGGCCACGATCTCGTTGCGGTACCGCTCCTTGAGGCGCGGCAGGGTCTTTTCGGTAGCCGTGGTCATCACAGGTCCTTACCGGTGCTACGCGCGATGCGGACCTTCTGGCCGTTGTCGTCGATCCGGTAACCGACGCGGGTCGGCTTGCCGTCGGAGTCCAGGACCTGCACGTTCGAGACGTGGATCGGGGCCTCCTGAGTGACGATGCCGCCGGTCTTGGCGCCACGCTGGGTGGTGCTGATGCGGGTGTGCTTCTTGACCCGGTTCACGCCCTCGACCAGGACCTTGTCCTGCCGCGGGTAGGCCGCGATGACCTTGCCCTTGGCACCCTTGTCCTTGCCGGCGATGACGACGACCGTGTCGCCCTTCTTGACCTTCACGGTCACAACACCTCCGGCGCGAGGGAAATAATCTTCATGAACCGCTTGTCCCGCAGCTCCCGGCCCACCGGGCCGAAGATACGGGTTCCACGCGGGTCCCCGCCGTCCTTGATGATGACGGCGGCGTTCTCGTCGAAGCGGATGTACGAGCCGTCCGGACGCCGCTTCTCCTTCGCGGTGCGAACGACGACAGCCTTGACGACGTCGCCCTTCTTCACACCGGCACCCGGGATGGCGTCCTTGACCGTGGCCACGATGACGTCGCCGATGCTCGCGTAGCGCCGACCCGAGCCACCGAGAACCCGGATGCACAGGATCTCCCGAGCACCCGTGTTGTCGGCGACGCGCAGTCGCGACTCCTGCTGAATCACGTCTATCTCCTATGTCTGCCGGTTCTCCGGCCGCCGTAGCGGCCGGAGCCTGGCGGAACCAACGCCCGACGCAACGCCGGGCGAGCTCGAGCCTTCGCTACTTGGCCTTTTCCAGGATCTCCACGATCCGCCAACGCTTGGTGGCGCTCAGCGGCCGGGTCTCCATGATGAGAACCCGGTCACCGGTGCCAGCGGCGTTCTGCTCGTCGTGCACCTTCAGCTTGCTGGTACGGCGCATGATCTTGCCGTACAGCGCGTGCCGAACCCGGTCCTCGACCTCGACCACGACGGTCTTGTCCATCTTGTCGCTGACCACCAGGCCCTCACGGACCTTGCGGCGGGACCGCGCGGCGGCGGTGGCGGTCTCTTCGGTCATGATGCAGTCACCTCAGTCGGCGCGGCCGAGAGCCCCAGCTCGCGCTCGCGCATGATCGTGTAGATCCGGGCGATCTCCCGACGGATGACCTGCAACCGCCGGTTGTTGTCCAGCTGCCCGGTTGCGGCCTGCACGCGGAGGTTGAACAGCTCCGCCTTGGCCTCCCGCAGCTTCGTGACCAGCTCCTCCTCGGAGAGCTCACGCAGCTCGGTCGCCTTAACGCCCGCTGCCATCAGGATTCACCCACTTCGCGCGTAACAATGCGGCACTTCATCGGGAGCTTGTGGATCGCGCGACGCATGGCCTCTCGCGCGATCTGCTCGTTGGGGAAGGACATCTCGAAGAGAACCCGCCCCGGCTTGACGTTGGCGACCCACCACTCGGGCGAACCCTTACCGGAACCCATCCGGGTCTCGGCAGGCTTCTTGGTGAGGGCCTGGTCCGGGAAGATCGTGATCCAGACCTTGCCACCACGCTTGATGTGGCGAGTCATCGCGATACGTGCCGACTCGATCTGCCGGTTCGTCACGTACGCCGGCTCGAGAGCCTGGATCCCGAACTCGCCGAACACCACCCGGTTACCACCCTTGGACGCGCCACTGCGGTCCGGGTGGTGCGGCTTGCGGAAGCCCTTCGGGGGCTTGCGCGGCATCAGCATCTGTCAGCCCTCCTGCTGCGTTTCTGCCGGAGCAGCAGCGGCGGCGACAGCTGCGCTGTCGACCGGCTCACCGCTCGGCGTCTCGGCCTGCTGCGCGATGGTGGTCGCAGCAGCCCGACCGGCCTCGGTGCCACCAGCCGTGGTGCCGGACGAACCCGACCGGCCACGGCGCGGACGCTCGGGACGGTCGCCGCGCTCACCACGACGCGGGCGGGACGGACCGGCCTCGGCCGGAGCCTCCCGGCCCGGGACGGCGTCGCCCTTGTAGATCCAGACCTTCACACCGATCCGACCGAACGTGGTACGGGCCTCGAAGAAGCCGTACTCGATGTTGGCCCGCAGCGTGTGCAGCGGAACCCGGCCCTCACGGTAGAACTCGGTCCGGCTCATCTCGGCGCCGCCGAGGCGACCCGAAACCTGAACCCGGATGCCCTTGCAGACCGGGTTCTTCATCGCCGACTGCATGGCCTTGCGCATCGCCCGACGGAAGCTGACCCGGCTGGACAGCTGCTCGGCCACGCCCTGCGCGACCAGCTGAGCGTCCGACTCGGGGTTCTTCACCTCGATGATGTTCAGCTGAACCTGCTTGCCGGTGAGCTTCTCAAGCTCGCCGCGGATCCGGTCGGCCTCCGCACCCTTACGGCCGATGACGATGCCCGGCCGGGCGGTGTGGATGTCGACCCGGACCCGGTCGCGGGTGCGCTCGATGTCGACCTTGGAAATCCCGGCACGCTCGAGGCCCTTGGACATCATGCGGCGGATCTTGACATCCTCGCCGATGTAGTCCTTGTAGAGCTTGTCCGCGAACCAGCGGGACTTCCAGTCGGTCGAGATGCCGAGCCGGAACCCAGTGGGGTGAACCTTCTGACCCATTACTCGGCGTCCTCCGTCTTGCTCTGCGCTTCGGCCGGTGCGGCCTCCGTGGCCGGGGCGGCCTTCTTAGCCGCGGCCTTCCTCGGTGCTGCCGGCGCGACCGCTTCGACCGCCACGGTGATGTGGCACGTGCGCTTGCGGATGCGGTAGGCCCGACCCTGGGCCCGCGGCTGGAACCGCTTCATCGTCGGGCCCTCGTCCACGAAGGCCTCGCTGACGAGCAGCGCGTCGGGGTCCAGCCGCTCGTTGTTCTCCGCGTTGGCGATCGCGCTAGCGAGCACCTTGTACACCTGCTCGCTCGCAGCCTGCGGCGCGAACTGCAGCACCGTGAGCGCCTCCTTCGCGGGCAGGCCGCGGACGAGGTTGACCACCCGGCGCGCCTTCATCGGCGAGATGCGCACGTGCCGCGCAACCGCCCGCGCGCCCGGAAGCACCGGAGCGTCGCCCTTTCCTGGCATCGCTGTAACCCCTTGTTCCCTCTATCCGTATGCCCGCGGCGTCAGCGCCGACGGCTCTTCCGGTCGTCCTTCTCGTGACCCTTGAACGTGCGGGTCAGCGCGAACTCGCCGAGCTTGTGCCCGACCATCGCCTCGGTCACGAACACCGGGACGTGCTTGCGTCCGTCGTGCACGGCGATCGTGTGCCCCAGCATCTCGGGGATGATCGTCGAGCGCCGCGACCAGGTCTTGATCACGTTCTTGGAGCCCTTGTCGTTCTGAACTTCCACCTTCTTGAGCAGGTGGTCGTCGACGAACGGGCCCTTCTTCAGGCTGCGAGGCATGTCTTATCTCCCTCAGCCGCGCTTACGCGTGGCGTAGCGACGGCGGACGATCAGCCGGTCACTCGGCTGGCCCTTACGGCGGGTGCGGCCCTCGGGCTTACCCTGCGGGTTGACCGGGTGGCGACCACCGGAGGTCTTACCCTCACCACCACCGTGCGGGTGGTCGACCGGGTTCATGGCGACACCACGGACGGTCGGGCGCTTGCCCTTCCATCGCATCCGGCCGGCCTTACCCCAGTTGATGTTCGACTGGTCGGCGTTGCCGATCTCGCCGATGCTGGCGCGGCAACGCACGTCGACCCGCCGGATCTCACCGGACGGCATACGCAGGGTCGCGTACGCGCCCTCACGGCCGAGCAGCTGGATGCCGACGCCGGCGGAACGGGCCAGCTTGGCCCCGCCACCCGGACGCAGCTCCACGTTGTGGATGGTGGTACCGACCGGGATGTTGCGCAGCGGCAGGTTGTTACCCGGCTTGATGTCGGCGCCCGGGCCGGACTCGACGCGGTCGCCCTGCTTCATGTCCTTCGGCGCGATGATGTACCGCTTCTCGCCGTCGGCGTAGTGCAGCAGCGCGATACGCGCGGTGCGGTTCGGGTCGTACTCGATGTGAGCGACCTTCGCCGGCACGCCGTCCTTGTCGACCCGCTTGAAGTCGATCAGACGGTACTGGCGCTTGTGACCGCCGCCGTGGTGCCGCGTGGTGATCCGGCCGTGGGCGTTACGCCCGCCCTTCTTCGGCAACGGAGCCAGCAGCGACTTCTCCGGCGTGGACCGGGGGATCTCGGCGAAGT
>NZ_JAGPXZ010001526.1:0-432 GCF_018070305.1 Micromonospora sp. M51
CTCCTCGTGCGCCGGGTAGCTGCGCAGCACCCACGGCCAGGTCGGCCACGGGTCCCGTGCCTCGTCGCGCTCCTGCGGCGGCTGCGGGTACAGGTCGAGCTGGTGCACGCCCGCGGCGCCCTGGCGGTGCGCCACCCCGAGGCAGTCGGCCGCCGTGTCACCACCACCGATGATCACCACGTGCTTGCCGGCTGCGTCGATCGGGGTGCCGTCGGGCAGCACCGCCCGCCCCGGCCGCCCCTCGCCGGTCACGGCGACGCCCGGCTGGTCGGTGGTCGCGGTGGCGACCGCGCGATTCGCCGCGACCAGGTGCGCCATCGCCTGGTGTACGCCCCGAAGCGCCCGCCCGCGGGTCTCCGGGGTGTCCCGGCCCTGCAACGCCCCACACGCCAGCAGCACCGCGTCGTGCTCGGCACGCAACTGCTCGGCGGT
>NZ_JAGPXZ010001527.1:0-431 GCF_018070305.1 Micromonospora sp. M51
TCGTCCTCTCGACGACGTCATCGTCGCTTCGGAGGTATCCGGCGGACTCGGCGACCCGCTGCGAGGGCACGTTGCCCTGCACGATGCTCAACCGTAGTCGGGTGAAGCCGAGTTCCTGGTGGCAGAACGCCGTCATCAACCGCAGCGAACGCGACGCCATACCCCGGCCGCGGTGCGCCGGGCCGACGGCGTACCCGAGCACCCCGATCGCCACGTGCAGCGCGACGAGGCCGAGCGGCTCCCCGCCGTCGCGTGTCACGGCCAGGTCGACGACGCCCTGCGCGCGGCGCCGTCGGATCCTGCTGAGAAAGGCGTCCGCGTCGAACGGAGAGGGGATGTCGGTGTTCGCCGCGATGTCCGGCGCGTCGAAGAGACCCGGCATGGACGGCAGATCCGCGTCGAGCCAGTCGCGCAGCACAATTCCCTCCCCT
>NZ_JAGPXZ010001528.1:0-431 GCF_018070305.1 Micromonospora sp. M51
CTTCTTCAGCTTCGACGCGATCGTACTGTTCCAGCAGATAGGTGATGGCTTCCGGATATTCCGCAACGGAGCACTGGACCTGGTTGATCCCGTCTTCGATGCGTTTAGCGATGTCGATTTCGCCTTCGCGGGTCAGCAGTTCAACGGTACCCATTTCGCGCATGTACATGCGCACCGGGTCGGTCGTACGGCCAATTTCAGATTCAACGCTCGACAGCACCTGGGCCGCCGCTTCTTCTGCGTCTTCATCGGTATTATTGGAGGTTTCAGCAAGCAGCAGATCATCGGCATCCGGTGCTTCTTCCATCACCTGAATACCCATGTCGTTGATCATTTGGATGATGTCTTCGATCTGATCGGAGTCGACGATATCTTCCGGCAGATGGTCATTGACCTCGGCATAGGTCAGATAGCCTTGCTCCTTACCACGT
>NZ_JAGPXZ010000176.1:0-9255 GCF_018070305.1 Micromonospora sp. M51
GCGCCCCGGCGACCCGGTCAACCTGGAGCGGGCCGCCGCGCTCGGCAGCCGGCTCGGCGGGCACCTGGTGCAGGGCCACGTCGACGGCGTCGGTGAACTGATCTCCCGGGAGCCGGCCGAGCAGTGGGAGACGGTCCGCTTCCGGCTGCCCGCCAGCCTGTCCCGGTACGTGGTGGAGAAGGGCTCGATCACCATCGACGGTGTCTCGTTGACGGTGGCCGCCGTCGGCGCGGACGAGTTCGCCGTCGGGCTGATCCCGACCACGCTGAAGCTGACCACGCTCGGCGCGAAGGGCGTCGGCGACCCGGTCAACCTGGAGGTCGACGTGCTGGCCAAGTACGTCGAACGGCTGCTCGGCGACCGGCTCACCCAGGCCGACGTGCGCGGCGTGGCCGCGAACCTGGGCGGGGTGGCCTGATGGGCCCGCTCAGCTGGCTACTGGACGCCCAGGTGCACATCGCCGGTTCGCCGGTGCTGGCCCGGGAGATCGTCGGCAACGCGTTCGGGCTGATCTCGGCGCTGCTCGGGCTGCGCCGGCTGGTCTGGGCGTGGCCGGTCGGCATGATCGGTAACGCGCTGCTGCTCACCGTCTTCCTCGGCGGGGTGTTCACCACCCCGCAGGCGCACGACCTGTACGGGCAGGCCGGCCGACAGGTGTTCTTCTTCGCGGTCAGCGTCTACGGCTGGTGGCGCTGGCAGCGCAACCGTCGCGGCGACGCCGGGCAGGCGGCCGTCGTCCCGCGCTGGGCCACCGGACGGGAGCGGCTGATGCTGCTGCTGGCCGCCGTGGTCGGCACCGCCGCGGCGTACCCGCTGCTCAAGGCCCTGGGCTCGTGGGGTCCGCTGCCGGACGCCTGGATCCTCACCGGCAGCCTGCTGGCCACCTACGGCATGGCCCGCGGGTGGGTGGAGTTCTGGCTGCTCTGGATCGCGGTGGACGCGGTCGGCGTGCCGCTGCTGCTGCGCGGCGGGTTCTACCCGTCGGCCGTCATGTACCTGATCTACGGCGCCCTCTGCGTCTGGGGCTTCGCCGCCTGGTGGCGCACCTCGCGTGCCACGGCCACCGTCCGTCAGCCCATCTACCGGGAGGCCGTCGCATGACCAGTTTTGGGGATATCGAGCAGGCGGTCGCAGACATCGCGGCCGGCCGGCCGGTCGTGGTGGTCGACGACGCGGACCGGGAGAACGAGGGCGACCTGATCTTCGCGGCCGAGCTGGCCACGCCGGAGCTGATGGCGTTCATGGTGCGCTACACCTCCGGATACGTCTGCGTGGCGCTGACCGAGAGCGAAGCCGACCGGCTCGACCTGCCGCCGATGCACCACACCAACCAGGACCGGCGCGGCACCGCGTACACGGTGACGGTGGACGCCCGCGAGGGGGTCAGCACCGGCATCTCGGCGGCCGACCGCGCGCACACCAGCCGGCTGCTCGCCGCCGCGACGACCGACCCGACCGACCTGGCCCGCCCCGGGCACGTGGTGCCGCTGCGCGCCCGCGAGGGCGGGGTGCTGCGCCGGCCGGGGCACACCGAGGCGGGCATCGACCTGACCCGGTTGGCCGGGCTGCGGCCGGCCGGCGTGCTCTGCGAGCTGGTCAACGACGACGGCACCATGATGCGCCTGCCGGACCTGGAGAAGTTCTCCGCCGAGCACGGCCTCACGTTGGTCACCATCGCCGACCTGATCGCCTACCGGCGGCGTACCGAGAAGCAGGTCGAACTGGTCGCCGACGCCCGGATGCCGACCCGGCACGGGGTGTTCCGGGCGCTCGGCTACCGCGCCGAGCACGACCCGGCCGAACACGTCGCGATGGTGCTGGGTGACCTCGGTGACGGCCAGGACGTGCTGGTCCGGGTGCACTCCGAGTGCCTGACCGGGGACGTGTTCGGCTCGCTGCGCTGCGACTGCGGGCCGCAGCTGGACGCCGCGCTGGCCCGGGTCGGGAAGGAAGGCCGGGGCGTGGTGCTCTACGTCCGTGGGCACGAGGGGCGCGGCATCGGGCTGCTGCACAAGCTGCAGGCGTACCAGCTGCAGGACCTGGGCCGCGACACCGTCGACGCCAACCTCGACCTGGGCCTGCCGGCCGACGCCCGCGACTACGGCACCGGCGCGCAGATCCTCTACGACCTGGGCGTGCGGTCGATGCGGTTGCTGACCAACAACCCGGCCAAGCGGGCTGGGCTGGAGGGGTACGGGTTGACGATCACCGGCCGGGAGAGCCTGCCGGTCGGCGCGCACCCGGAGAACATGCGCTACCTGCGCACCAAGCGGGACCGGATGGGTCACCTGCTGGACGAGTTGGACGAGGAGTCCGAGGCGCCGCTGGGGCGTCCGGTCGCCAACGACGAGATCGGAGCATGACGATGGCGGGTTTCGGTGAGCCGGGGGTCGAGGCGGTCGACGCCGCAGGACTGACGGTCGGGGTCGTCGCCGCCCGCTGGCACGGTGAGCTGACCGACCACATGCTGGAGCGGGCGGTGGCCGCCGCCGAGGCGTGCGGCGCTCGTTCCGTGGTCGCCCGGGTCGCCGGCTCGGTCGAGCTGCCGGTGGTGGCGCAGGCCCTGGCCCGCCGCTGCGACGTGGTGGTCGCCCTCGGCGTGGTGGTCCGTGGCGCCACCGCCCACTTCGACTACGTCTGCCGCTCGGTCACCGACGGGTTGACCCGGGTGGCGTTGGACGAGGGCAAGCCGGTGGCGCACGGGGTGTTGACGGTGGAGACCATCGAGCAGGCCCGCGACCGGGCCGGCCTGCCCGGTTCGGCGGAGGACAAGGGCTGGGCCGCCACGGTCGCGGCCCTCGACGCGGCACTGGCCGTGCGGACCGTGGCGGCGGGCAACGCCCAGCGGGTCGGCTTCGGCGGCTGAGGCACCCCCTTGCAGGCTCAGAGCCGACCGGCCTCGATGATCCGGCGCAGGAACTGCCGGGTCCGGGGCTGCGTCGGCTCGCCGAGCACCTGTTCGGGCGGGCCGCTCTCGACGACCCGCCCGGCGTCGAGGAAGCACACCTCGTCGGCGACCTCCCGGCCGAAGCCCATCTCGAGGGTGGCCAGCACCAAGGTCATCCCGTCGGCCTACAGGTCGCGGACCATCGACAGCACCTCGCCGACGAGCTCCGGGTCCAGTGCTGAGGTGATCTCGTCCAGCAGCATCAGCCGGGGTGAGTTCGCCAGCGCCCGGACGATCGCCACCCTTTGCTGCTGCCCGCCGGAGAGCCGGTCCGGGTAGGCGTCCGCCTTCGCGCCGAGCCCCACCCGGTCGAGCAACTCCCGGGCCTGCGCCTCCGCCTCCGCGCGGCCACGACGGTGTACGCGCCGCGGCGCGAGGGTGATGTTGTCCAACACGCTCAGGTGCGGAAAGAGGTTGTACGCCTGGAACACCATGCCGATGCGCCGACGGACCTGGTCCGGGTCCACCCGGGGATCGGAGATGTCCTCGCCGTCCAACTCGATGGTGCCGTCGTCGAGTTCCTCCAGCAGGTTGACGCAGCGCAGCAGTGTCGACTTGCCGGAACCGGACGCGCCGATCACCGCCACCACCTGGTGCTCGGTGACGGTCAGGTCGAGCTGGTCGAGCACGGTGTGCCCGCCGAACTCCTTGCGCAGGCCCCGACAGCGCAGCAGTGCCATGGCTCAGCCTCCCGACTGCCGGCGGGCCGCGCGCAGCGTCACCCAGTCGGTTACCGCGATCAGCGGGATCGCGAGCAGCACGAAGAGCACCCCCGCCACGATGTACGGCGTGTAGTTGAAGGTCTGTGCGGTGGCGATCTGCGCGGCGCGGACCGCGTCGATCGGCCCGGCGAGCGACACCAGCCCCACGTCCTTCTGCAACGCCACCACGTCGTTGAGCAGGGGCGGCGCCACCCGGCGGACGGCCTGCGGCAGGACCACGTGGCGCATCGTCTGCCGGTGGGTCAGGCCCAACGAGCGGGCCGCCGCGAGCTGGCTGTGGTGCACCGACTCGATGCCGGCCCGGAACACCTCGGCGAGGTAGCCGCCGTAGGTGAGGACCAGCGCGATCCCGCCCAGCACCAGCACCGGCGGCATGCCCTGCAACCGCAGCCCCGGCACGCCGAGGGTGAGCAGGTAGAGCACGATGATCAGCGGCAGGCCCCGGAAGGTGTAGGTGTAGCCGGCGGCCAGCGCGCGGACCGGGAAGAAGACCGGCCCGCGCAGCGTCCGCAGCACGGCGATCACCAGCCCGAGCAGCAGCGCGCCGAACGCACAGCACACCAGCAGCCGGACGTTGAGCCAGAGCCCGCTCAGCACCGTCGGCAGCGCGTCGCGGGCGATCGCCGGATCCAGGAACGAGCGCCGGACCCGGTCCCAGCCCGGCGCCCCGGTCACCGCGATCACCAGCAGCGTGCCGAGCGCCGCCGTCGAGCAGGCCGCGACGAGCACGCTGTAGACGGTCTGCCGACGCCGGTACGCCGTGCGCCGCAGCTGCGCCTCGGACGGCACACGATCCAGAAGTGTCACCGCAGTTCGGCCGCCCCCGCCGCCTGAGCGAGCCACTTCTGCTCCAACTGCTTCAGGGTGCCCGCCGTGCTGAGCTGACCGACCGCGTCGCTCACGCACGGGGTCAGTGGGGAGTTCTTGTCGAGCAGCAACCCGAACGCCTCGGGCGTACCGACCTGCGGCACCTGCCCGACGATCGTCGCGTCGGTGATCTCCGCGCCGGTGATGTAGAAGGCGGTCGGCAGGTCCACCACCAGACCGTCCAGCTGCCCGTTCTGCAGTGCCTTCTTGGCGTCGTCGTTGCTGTTGTAGACCTGCGGCTTCGCGGTCGGCTTGATCACGTCGGTGATCGCCTGGTAGCTGGTGGTGCCGACCTGCGCGCCGAGCCGGGCGTCGCGCAGCTCGGCCAGCGACGTCCTGCCGGCGATCTTCGAGGACTTCAACGCGATGACGGTCTGTCGCACCAGGTAGTACGGCGCGGAGAAGTCGACCGCCTGCTTGCGCTCCTCGGTGATGGAGAACTGGTTGATGTCGAAGTCGAAGTCCTTCGGGCCGGGCGCGATCGCGGTGTCGAACTTGATCCGGGTCCAGGTGACGTCGGCGCGGGCGTAGCCGAGCTGCTCGGCCACCGCGTACGCGACGGCGGATTCGAAGCCCTCACCGTTGTCGGGCTTGTCGTCGGAGAACCACGGCTCGTACGCGGGCTGGTCGGTGGCGATGGTCAGCTTGCCCGGCGTACGCGTGGGCAGGCTGTCCTTGGCGCAGGACGCTGTGGCGGTGACAGTGGGGGTGGGTTTCTCGTCCTGTGGCGCGCATCCGGCGGTGGCTACCACGACGGCGCCGGCGAGGGGGAGCGCGAGAAGACGTGATCTGCTGGCCATGGCCGACAGCGTAGGGCTCCATGAGCATCGATCGACAATTGTCCCACCATGTTGGTAGGGAATTGTCCGCTTGCGGGACTCGGGCGGACCCGGACGCGGGGCCCTGCCGGGGAGGCTGGAAGAATCGCTTCCCGTGAAGACGTTCGAGGAGTTGTTCGCCGAGCTGCAGGCCAAGGCCGCCGCCGGCACCCCGGGCTCGGGCACCGTCGCCGCGCTGGACAAGGGCGTGCACTTCATCGGCAAGAAGGTCGTCGAGGAGGCGGCCGAGTCGTGGATGGCCGCCGAGCACGAGGGGCCGGAGCGCACCGCCGAGGAGATCTCCCAGCTGCTCTACCAGGTCCAGGTGCTGATGCTCGCCAGTGGTCTCGAGCTCAAGGACGTCTACCGACATCTGTGAGTGCCCCCACCCCGTTGATCGCCATCCGGATCGAAGGAGCACTCCGTCATGCTGCGTGTCGCCATTCCCAACAAGGGCACCCTGGCCGAACCGGCCGCCCAGATGCTGCGCGAGGCGGGCTACCGCCAGCGCACCGACCCCAAGGACCTCGTCTGCCGGGACGAGGCCAACGACGTCGAATTCTTCTACCTGCGCCCGAAGGACATCGCCACCTACGTCGGCTCCGGTGACCTCGACCTCGGGATCACCGGCCGGGACCTGCTGATCGACTCGGCAGCGCCGGCCGAGGAGGTCGTCGACCTGGCCTTCGGCCGGGCCACCTTCCGGTTCGCCGCCCGCCCCGACGACATCGCCTCCGTCCAGGAGCTGGGCGGTCACCGGATCGCCACCGCGTACCCGGGGCTGGTCGAGCGGCACCTCGGCGAGGTGGGGGTCAAGGCCGACGTGATCCGTCTCGACGGCGCGGTGGAGAACGCCGTACGCCTCGGCGTCGCCGACGTGATCGCGGACGTGGTGGAGACCGGCGCGACCCTGCGCCAGGCGGGCCTGGTGGTCTTCGGCGAGCCGCTGCTGCGCTCGTCGGCGGTGCTGGTCCGGCGGGTGGTGCGTCTGCGGGACGAGTGCGGGTGGCAGACTGGTGGGGTGAGTGATACCGAGCTGGTCCGCCTGAAGCCCCGCCGCATCCGCGCGGTCTGCTGGTCGGCGGCGGTCGCCCTGGTGGTGGTGTTCGGTCTGGTCGCGACGTCGCTGAGTGGCCCGACCGGTGATGGTTACGGCAGCTTCCAGCGCGGCGACCAGATCGCCATGATCGGCCTGGGCGTCTTCGGGGCGCTGGGTTGCCTGCTGTTCACCCGTCCCCGGGTGGAGGCGGACGCGCGGGGGATCCGGGTGCGCAACATCGTCGGCTCCTACGAGCTGCCCTGGGAGGTTGTCCGGGGCGTGCGCTTCGACCGGGGCGCGCCGTGGGCCAGCCTGGAGCTGCACGACGACGACCTGCTGCCGATGGTCGCCCTGCAGGCCGCCGACAAGGAGTCGGCAGTCGACGGGGTCCGCGCGCTGCGCCGGCTGCACGAGGCCCACCAGGCCCGTCTCGCCGAACGCGCCGTCGGCCGCTGACCCCAGCGACACCGCCCACGCCGGTCCGCGGCCGAACCGTCGACCGTCGACCTCGCGTCGCCGCCCAGCGGCCAGGCATGCCGCGCACCCCTCGCCAAGATCTGGACAACTTCCCTGAAACTGCTGCATCACGGCGCCGGGAGGCGGCAGTTTCAGGGAAAGTGCGCGGATCTTGAAGCGTCGCCAGGCGCGTGAGGGCCGCGCAGGGGTGGCACGGCGTCCCGGACGCTGCCCCGGGTGTCCCGGTTTGGGGGTGACCGGGGCGCCGGTGTAGTGTTGTCGAGTCGACCAGGCTGTCTCCGCGTGCGAGCAGACAGCCTTGAAAGCGGAGCGCCTGCTCCCACCTGAGTCACCGCTACGGTGGCCGGGTCCGGTCACCGGTTCCGGGCATGTCCCGGCGCTGGATGCGCGATCCTTGTGATCGTGCCGACCGGTCGAGCGGGCCCTGGCATACGCCGGGGCCTTCTGCTTTTCGAGTCGGTTCCCTCCCGGGAGCCGCAGGGGTCGGCGACACGGCAGAAACGACTCGAGGAGGCCCCATCAGCGTCGAACCACGCGTGAACGAGCAGATCCGGGCACGTGAGGTCCGACTGGTCGGCCCAGAGGGTGAGCAGGTGGGCATCGTCCCGCTGGAGCGCGCTCTTCAGCTGGCCGCGGACGTCGATCTGGACCTGGTCGAGGTTGCGCCGATGGCGCGCCCGCCGGTGTGCAAGCTCATGGACTTCGGCAAGTTCAAGTATGAGAGCGCACTCAAGGCGCGCGAAGCGCGGCGTAACCAGCAGCAGACCGTCATCAAGGAAATGAAGCTTCGGCCGAAGATCGACCCGCACGACTACGAGACCAAGAAGGGTCACGTGGTGCGGTTCCTCAAGGCGGGCGACAAGGTCAAGGTGACGATCATGTTCCGCGGTCGCGAGCAGAGCCGCCCGGAGCTGGGTTACCGGCTCCTGCGCCGGCTCGAGTCCGAGATCACGGACCTGGGATACGTCGAGGCCGCTCCCAAGCAGGACGGCCGAAACATGATCATGGTTCTCGCTCCGCACCGGGCCGTCAAGGCTTCCGCGGTCGCCGCCACGGCGTCCCGCGGTGGTCCTCGGGACCGGGCTGGGGACGAGTCCGCCGCTCCGGCAGCCGATGAGACCGCGGCGGTCGGCGAGACCGCAGCAGCCGGCGACACCGGCACCGCCGCCACCAGCGGCGAGTAACAGGGGAGAAGACGTTCCACATGCCGAAGATGAAGAGCCACACGGGTATGGGTAAGCGGGTCAAGGTGACCGGCAAGGGCAAGATCGTTGCCCAGCAGGCCGGCCTGCGCCACAACCTGGAGAAGAAGCCCTCCACCCAGACCCGCCGGCTGACCGGCACGGTCGTGCTGGCCAAGGCCGACGTCAAGCGCATCAAGAAGCTGCTCGGCCGCTGACGCGCGCCACCTTTACGTAAGAAGGAGTTGAGATGGCACGCGTCAAGCGGGCTGTAAACGCCCAGAAGAAGCGTCGTACCCTGCTGGAGACCGCGAGTGGTTACCGCGGTCAGCGCTCCCGCCTGTACCGCAAGGCCAAGGAGCAGGTGCTGCACTCGATGCAGTACGCCTACCGGGACCGTCGCGACCGCAAGGGCGACTTCCGGCAGCTGTGGATTCAGCGGATCAACGCGGGCGCCCGGGCCAACGGGATGACCTACAACCGTCTGATCCAGGGCCTGCGTCTGGCCGGCATCGAGGTCGACCGCAAGATCCTGGCCGACCTGGCTGTCAACGACGCCGCCGCCTTCGCGGCGATCGTCGAGCTGGCCCGGGCCGCGGTCGCGGCCGAGGGCACCGGCGGCGCGGCGGCTCAGGCCGCCTGATCCCCACGCACCAGAGCGAGGCGTCTCCCGTGTCGGCACCGCCGTCCGGGGGGCGCCTCAATCGTGCCGGAGGAGCGCACATCATGGCCTTCACCCCGCGTACCCCCAGGGTTGTCGCCGCCCGCCGCCTGCAACGCCGCCGGGACCGCGACGCCACCGGCCGTTTCCTGGCCGAGGGCCCGCAGGCGGGCCGCGAGGCCCTCGCGCGGCCGGGGGTGGGCGCCGAACTGTGCGGTACGACCACCGCGCTCGACCGGTACCCGGTGTGGGCCGCCCCGGCGGCCCGCGCCGACGTGCCGGTCTCGGGGGTGACCGACGACGCCCTCGCGGCGCTGGCCGAGACCGTCGCCCCGCAGGGGCTGGTGGCCGTCTGCCGGCACCTGGACGTGTCGTTGGAGCAGGCCCTCGCCGGTGCGCCCCGGCTGGTGGCGGTGCTCGCCGAGATCCGCGACCCGGGCAACGCCGGCACGGTGCTGCGCACCGCCGACGCGGCCGGCGCGGGTGCGGTGGTCTTCGCCGGGGACGCCGTCGACCCCTACAACGGCAAGTGTGTGCGGGCCT
>NZ_JAGPXZ010001529.1:0-429 GCF_018070305.1 Micromonospora sp. M51
GCGGCGGCCCTTGTCGCGATAGCGGGCCCGATCCTCCCGACTGAAGGTCCGCACGCCGACGTCCTCGCCCATGGTCACCACCCCGTCACCGCTGGTCCCCCTAACCTCGCACTGATCGGCGGGCAGGGGAAGACCCGATGGTCCTTTCCTACCCAGTCGCCCGCCCCGCCACCCCGGCCAGAGCCGACCGATAGCATTGCGGCCCGAGAGGTGGTGGCGTGCGAATGCGCGAGAAGGTGACCCGGCTGTTCGTCGCGGCGGCGATCGCCGAGGCCTGCTCCTGGCTGGCCCTGCTGGTCGGCATGCTGGTCAAGTACGGCCCGACCGACAACGAGCTGGGCGTCAAGATTTTCGGGCCGATCCACGGCGGCCTGTTCGTCGCGTACGTCGTGCTGGTGCTCGCCGTGGCCCGGCTGCACCGGTGGAGCC
>NZ_JAGPXZ010001530.1:0-428 GCF_018070305.1 Micromonospora sp. M51
TTCGGGTAGAGCATCACGGTCTCGGCCGCGACCCCACCAAAGGACATCATCGCCGCCCAGACGAGCACGATGAGCACGATCCACGTCAGCTTGATACGGGACACAGCGGCACTTCTCCGTCATTTCCGGGCCCTGGTGGGCACGATCGGTGATGTCGCCGTCGACGCTAGGTCGCCGACTCGGCACCGTCTGCCGCGCGGCCGCGCGAGCTGGCATCGCTTCTCGACGTACCTGGCGGGGTGGGGGTGTTGCCTGCGGACGGCAGCGGCGCGGGTCCGCACCGACTTAGGCTCACGGACGTGCCGGCCACCTCACCCACCCGAACCGAGGCGCTGCTCGCTGTCGCCATCCTGAGCCTGGTGACGGCGGCGGTGGTGACCGAGGACGCGTCCGCCGCCCAGGCGGCGTTGGCCGGCGGATTCGGGGCC
>NZ_JAGPXZ010000177.1:0-9233 GCF_018070305.1 Micromonospora sp. M51
GCTGTCGGTGCACACCATGCTGTTCGGCCGGCCGGACCCGGCCACCCTGCTCGACCTCACCGGCGCGGTCGCCGCCGAGGTGGCGGCGTTGCTCGCCGCGCTCGGTCATCCGGCGCGGGAGGACGACCCGGAAGCGGCGTTGATCTCCTGGGCCGGGTTGGAGAACCTGGAGGAGCGGCTGGTGCCGGGGCGGATCGACCCGGTGGTGCTGACGCACCTGCGCGGTGTCGCCCCGCACGTCCCCGCGCCCCGCTCGGCGAGCTGATTCAGCAACACCGGCGACGACCCCGCAGGGCCGGCCGTCAGCGGCCGAAGGCCAGCCAGCGGAAGCCGGCGGCGTCGACCGCTGCCCGTTCCGGGACGGTCACTGCCGTCCGGCCGGTGGCCTTGCGGATCAGCGTCAACCGGTCCCAGCCCAACCCGGCCGGCGTCGGTCGTCCGCCGGTGAGCAGCTCGGCGATGACCGCCGCCGCCGGTGGGGTGAGCCACGGGGACCGGCCCAGCGCGGCGGCCAGGTCCAACCCGTGCACGCCCACCTCGACGACCCGGGTCCGCAGGAACTCGCCGAGGCGCATCGCGTCGCCGTGGCGGGTTCGCACCACCCGGTCGGGCGCGGCGGCGGCGACGGCCGCCTCGGTGGCCCGCCAGGCCCGGTCGAACTCGGTCGCCAGCGCCGCCCGGTCCACCGGTAGCGCGTCCCGCTGCCCGCCGGCGATCCGGTCGGCGTCGACCTCGGCGGTGAACTTCGCCGCGCCGAAGTAGCCGGCGGCGTCCACCTCGGCGTGTGGCGGGGCGGGCGCGGCGAGCATGTCGGTCAGTCGGCCGACCCCGGTGCGGGTGTGCGCGCTCAGCTCCCGGACGGTCCACGGCGGGCAGTCGGTGGGCCGGCCGAGATCATCGTCGGTCAGCTCGGCCAGGACCTCGGTGAACCGCGCGCACTCGGCGGAGAACGCCGCCCGGGTCGGCTCCACCGGGCGGCTCAGCCCTTGACCCGGGGCACCAGCCGGTGCACGACGGTGAGCACCAGCGCCATCACCACGGCCATCGTGCCGGCGATCCCGGCGGCGCTGCCCGCGTACCCGACGAACAACGGCCGGCGGGACAACTCCTGCGGCCCGGTGCCGCGTAGCTCGATCAGCCAGGACAGGGACAGTCCGCTGGCGACCAGGGCGAGCAGGCCGACCACCCCGAGCACCAGCGCGGCGGCCCGGTGCGCGTCGCCGGGGGCGACCTCGGCCTGCTCCCGTTGGGTGATCAGCAGGAGCAACCCGGCCAACGCCGCCCAGACACCCACCACCAGGTACGCGGCGACGGCGTCGCTGGGCCGGTGCCAGCCGGCGGACAGGGTGGCGACTCCGGCGACGGCGGCGTAGCCGGCACCCACGAACGCGCCGACCGCCCGGACCTTGCGCGGCAGCACGAGCATCAGCGCGACCGCCACCGAGGCGGCCACCGTGGTGTGCCCGCTGGGCAGGCTGTTGCCCACCGCCGCGCGTTCCGGGTCGAGGCCGAAGTCGGGGCGGTTCAGCCCGTACTTGAGCAGTTGGGTGGTGACGTTCGCTCCGGCGATCAGCAGGGTCGCGGTGATCGCCAGGGCGATCCGCCCCCGGATCAACGCGATGAAGCCGATCATCGCGGTGGCGGCCAGCAGCGAGACGACCGACATCGCGTTGAGGATCCGGTCGACCGGACCATCGATGGTGTCCTGTCCGATCCGGTTGCCGGTGAGGGCGACGGTGTCCACCCACTGACCGATCTCGAGGTGCACGGCCACCCGCCACACGGCGAGGAAGGCAGCCGCCTGGACAAGGGCCAGTACGACCAACCAGACCGCGGTCCAACCCCGTGCCGTCGCGCGCATCCGCACACCGTAGCGGCAGGTGTCGGCGGTCCGAGCGGTGGCCCGCCACCAATCGCCGGTTAGGTTGTGCCGGAGGTGAGGAGGCGGTGGTGAGCGGAACACCGGAGCGCGACAGCTGCCCGGCCGAGCCCGGTCCGGAGCAGCGCGGAGGCGGCGATCCGGGGCTGGAAGGGCCGGCGCGGGCCGGCGCCGACACCGGTCCGGGAGAGCCAGCGCGGGCCGAGTCGCTGACGGATCTGCTGGGCGGGCGACGCGGCGCCATCGACGCCACACTGCCGCCGCTGGCGTTCGCCGCGGGGTGGTTGTGGGGCGGCGAGTCGCTGTGGGGCGGGGTCGGCGCGGCGCTGGCTGTGGGCGCGGTGGTGGCCGGCGTACGCCTGCGTCGGGGTGACCGGCCGCGTTCGGTCCTGATCGGGCTGCTGGCCGTCTGTGTCGCGGCGCTGATCGCGGTGCGCACCGGTCGGGCCGAGAACTTCTTTCTGATCCAGGTGTTGTCAAACGCCGCGAGCGCTCTGGCGTGGACGGTCAGCATCGTGGTGCGGTGGCCACTGCTCGGTGTGCTGGTCGGCGCGGTGCTGGGCCAGCGCGCCCGATGGCGGCGCGACCCGGTGCTGCTGCGCGGGTACGGCCGGGCGAGTTGGGTGTGGACGGCGACGTACCTGCTGCGGGTCGCCGTGTTCGTGCCGCTCTACCTGGGCGGGCAGGTGCTCGCTCTGGTGGTGGCCCGGGTGGCGCTGACCTGGCCGCTGGTGGCGGCGGCGCTGGCACTGAGTTGGGTGGTGCTGCGGCGCTCGCTGCCGGCCGGGCACCCGGGGCTGCGTCACCCGGTCGTGCCGCCTCGCTGAACCGGTCGCGCCGCCTCGCCGGTGCGGCGGGGCGGCGCGGACTCGCTGCAAAAGTGGAGAGGCCGCCACGGGGGGAGCGGCCTCTCCGGTGACGTACGTTACTCCGTCACGGACCTCGGTGTGATCCCGCGACGGCCCGAATTTCTGGGCTTTTTCGCGGCTAGCTTCAGTCCGGGCGGTGGGGCGGGCCAGCCGATCCGCTGCGTCGGCCAGATGGCCGGCCCACCCCGGCCTGACCGTGGGTGTCAGGCCGTCCGCCAGCCCTGGTCCGTCGTTCCCCGGACCGGGCCGGACCCCGGGGTGGGCGGTCCACGCCACCCACCCCGGGTCGTATCAGCCGTTCGGGAACAGGCTGCCGTAGTCGGCGTACGCCATGGCGACGTCAGCCTGCGCCCAGAACCGGTGGTAGTTGAACTCGGGCTCCGGACCACCGTCCAGGTACGCCTGCACCTTGGGCCAGTCCGGGTCGTTCTTGTAGAAGGACCGGATGTCCAGGAAGCTCTTGCCGGCGGCGATGGCGTCGCCGTTCGGCATCTTCCCGGTCCAGCCCGACGGGACGTAGAGGCCCTGTCCGGTGGACGCGTTGTAGACGTCGTCGAAGCGCCGGTAGTCGCCACGCTTCTCGGTGGTGGACACGCCCTTGGCGTCGCTGGCGGACGACAGTGCGTCGAGCAGCCCCTTGGCGGTGTCCTTCGCCGCGACGTTGCCCGACTTGGCCGCGTACGCGATCAGGGTCCGGGCGTAGGCGGCGGTGACGCCGACGTCCTGGCCCTTCACCGTGACCTCGACGTGCAGGTTGGTGTTGGGCTGCGGGTTGGACGGGTTCCAGGTGGTCGGCTGACCGGTCCACGCCATGTCCGACGGGATGGACCAGTTGGTGCCGAGGGTGGTGTTGGCGATCGCCCACGGCACCCACTTGTCCAGCAGCGCCTTGGCCTTCGCGTTGCCGGTCTGCAGGTACAGCTCGGCGATGCGCTGCATCGACCAGGCCTGCATGCCGAACCACTGGTTCGACGGCGGGTCGTTGTAGACCGGGTCGACGTCGTAGAACATGCCGTAGAAGGTGCTGGTGCCGGCCGGCGGCTGGGCGTAGCTGCCGTCCCAGCTGTTGGTGGCACCACCGGCGATGCCGCCCTCGGCGGACTGCAGCCAGGTGTAGAACTCCAACTGCCGGTCGAGGCTCTTGGCCCAGTCGCTGGCGGCGGTCGGCGACTTCGGCGCCAGCTCCGGGGTGTTGGTCAGCGCCCAGGCCGCGAACGGGTTCTGGTAGCCGAAGTGGTTGTGGCTGGAGCCGATCCGCCAGGACCAGTTCTGGCTGGTGTCGTACGCGCCGCCCCAGGCGTAGTACCAGGACAGCAGGTAGTGCGCCGAGTCCTTGCCGCTGCCGGCGGGGCAGGTGCTGGCCCCGACGCAGTTGCCGATCTTCTTGAAGTACTTGTCGAACATCGCGTACCGCAGGTAGTCGCCCATCTTGGCGGCCTTGGTGATGGTGGCCGCGACGTCGGCCTGCTTGTTCTGCGCCTTGGCCCAGGTCAGCGCCCAGTACGCGGCCTGCACGGCGCGGGCGTCGGCGTCCGGGGCGTTGGTGTACTTCCACTGCTTGGCGGGGGCCCCGGTGTCCTTGACGAACAGGTCGAGGTAGCCGTACTGACCGCCGTGCTTGAAGGTGTCGCAGGACGGCTGCGGGACGGTCTCCCACACCGACTCCTGGGTGCCCCGCTGGAAGGTGTTGATGTACGCCGGCTTGGTGGTGCCGTCACCGCAGCGGCCGAAGCCGTAGGTGTTGTCGACGTCCATCAGCCAGTGCATGCCGTAGATGTCGCCGGTGCCGTAGGTGGACTGCAACTCCGAGCGGAGCGGGTCCTGGCCGACCGGGACGTTCGGGTCCAGCGCCGAGGGGTACTGGCTGGGCAGGTTGTACTCCGCGGCGTACTGCGGGGTGCCCGCGGAGCCGGCGGTCGGCTGGTCGGCGTGCGTCGGGATGATGTACTTCTCCATCACGGTCCACGCGTTGTTGAACGGGGCCCAGTTCTGGGTGACCCGCCCGTAGTTCGCCTCCAGCCAGAGCCAGAAGCTGAACGCCTCGGAGGTGGTCTCGTGACCGTGGTCGGGGGCTTCCACGATCAGCGTCTCCACCGAGTGGTACGGCACGCCCTCGGGGCTGAAGTAACCCGAGTTCTTGATCTTGCCGTACTGCTCGAGGAACTTCGCGATGTAGGTGTTGTCGCCGCCGGGGGTGTCGTTGTCGATCTCGGTGGCGGTGACCGCCAGCGAGGCCAGACCCGTGGCGGTGGCGGTGATGGTGGCGGCGCCGCCGACGGTGTCGGCGTCCTCGGCCGCGGCGACCGTGACGGTGGCCCCGGTGTTCCAGTTGCTCGGGGTCAGCGTGACGGTGCTCGGCGAGACCGTGACATCGGTGTCACCGGTGCGGGTGAGGGTGACCGGCACGTTGGCCGTCGGCGCGGCGCTGAGCTTCAGGTTGAAGGTGGCGGTGCCACCCTCGGCGACGCTCACCGCGGACGGCGTGGCGACCAGCGTGGGGCCGCTGGCGGCGCCGACGGTGAATGCCTTCTCGTCGACCCCGATGCCGTTGGCGTTGTCATACGCCTTGGCCTGCACGGTGTAGCTGCCGGCCGGCAGGTCTTCCTGGGTGTAGGCGTACGGGGCGCTGGTGTCGGTGTTGATCAGCAGGCCGTTGCGGTAGAACTCGACCTTGCTGATCGTCCCGTCCGGGTCGCTGGCGGTGGCGGTCAGCGGCACGTCGGCCGGCGCGGTGAACGGCCCGCTCGGCAGGCCGAGCGAAACCGTCGGCGGCTGGTTGGCCGGGGTGCCGTTGCACGGGGTGCCGTTGATGGTGAACGCGGTGGGCTTCGGGTTGCTCCCGGTGTGGGCGCCGTTGAAGCCGATGGTGGTGGAGGCCCCGGTGCCGAGGTTGCCGTTGTACGACTCGTTGGTCGCGGTGACCTCACTGCCGGTCTGGCTGTACCGGGCCGACCAGCCCTGGGTGACCCGTTGACCGCTGTTCGGGAAGGTCCACTTGAGCGTCCAGTTGGTGATCGGGTCGCCCAGGTTCTTGATGGTGACATTGGCGGTGAAGCCGGTGTTCCAGTCGTTGGTCGCGTAGACCACGTCGCAGGCGGGTGCGGCCTGTGCGGCGCCAGCGGGCAGGGTCACCCCGCCGATGGCGAGCGCGGCGGCGGCGATGATCGCCACTCGACGGCGTCGTGCCAGTTGTCTCATGTGCGCGGTGTCTCCTCGGACCGGGCCGGGACGGTCCCCGGCGAGGCGCCTGCCCGCGTGGGTGGTGGTCCGCGGGGATGTCGAGGCGCCGGGAAGGTGGTCTCCCCCGGGCCCGGCCGGGGTTCGGCGGTGCGAGCCCGCACGGGAGGGGTCCCGCCGGCTGATCGGGTGACCGTGACCGGAGCTGGTGCTGCCGGCTGCCCTCGGTGGACCCGCACTCACGCGATGTGGCTCCTGTCGCGTCGAATCGACAGTGTGCCATGGAAGCGCTCCCACAACAAGCGCACGGAGCCTCGGATCAGCTCCTTGTTTCGATCTCGTTTTGGGGCTTTCACAAAGGCGTGACGGGCGTTACAGTCGCAACATCGGTCGATGGGAGCGCTTCCATCGACAAGGTTCCAACAAGAAGATCGCTGGGATCGTCTCTGACGAGCTCAGGGAACCAGACCGAGGGCCGACGACGGGCCAGCCCGGACGCCGTCGTCAGCCATCGTCCCGCCACAGGGAGGGAGGTGGAACCAGAGCCACTCGCGTGGCCCGGCTCCCGCGCGACACGCACGGCAGGACCCAAATTCCGCCCGTGTGTGTGCAGTTACGGTGGGGACGGGGGTTGCCCTCCCCCGTCCCCACACTAAACCCCCGTACACGATAGGAAAAGAGGCCGACGGGACAGGCGCGCCGCGCCGCCCGGACGGCCTCGTTCGCTGCTCGGGGCCACATCCGTCTCCCACTCGCCAGCGCCGGCCGCCATGACGGCCGGCTGACCAGCCGGCAGCGCCTGCCCTATCATGGGAGCGCTCCCGAATCTTTCGGCGGTGGCCCCGTATCCATGAGGAGAATCCATGTCGATACCTATTGGGCCCGCCGGCCCGCTGCGCTTCCCGGACAACTTCGGCTGGGGCGCGGCCACCTCGGCGTACCAGATCGAGGGCGCCACCAAGGAGGACGGGCGCGGCGAGTCGGTCTGGGACACCTTCAGCCGCGTCCCGGGGCGCACCCGCAACGGAGACACCGGCGACGTGGCCATCGACCATTACCACCGGTACGCCGAGGACCTCGACCTCATGCGCGACCTCGGGTTGCGCAGCTACCGCTTCTCCATCTCCTGGCCCCGGATCCAACCCGACGGCACCGGCACGCCCAATCAGCGCGGCCTCGACTTCTACCGCCGGCTCCTCGACGGCCTGCACGAGCGCGGCATCACCCCGATGGCCACCCTCTTCCACTGGGATCTGCCCCAGGCGCTCCAGGACGCCGGCGGCTGGGAGTCGCGCGACACCGCCCACCGCTTCGCCGACTACGCCGACGTGGTCTTCCGCGCCCTCGGCGACCGGGTGCCGTCCTGGCTCACCATCAACGAGCCCAAGACCGTGGTGCAGAACGGCTACCTCACCGGCCACCACGCCCCCGGCCGGCAGGACCCGGACGCCGCCTACCTGGTCGCCCACCACCTGCAACTCGCGCACGGGTTCGCCGTCGGCGCGCTGCGGGCCACCGGCAGCGACAGCCGGATCGGCCCCGCGCTCAACCTGCACCCCTGCTACCCCGCCGACGACTCCCCGCAGGCGGCCGCTGCCGCCCACCTCTACGACGCCTACGAGAACCGCCTCTACCTCGACTCGCTGTTCAAGGGCAGCTACCCGGAGGACCTGCTGGCCGACCTGGGCCCGCAGAGCCGGATGGTCCAGGGCATCCGCGACGGCGACCTGAAGGTCATCTCCGCGCCGGTCGACCTGCTGGCCGTGCAGTACTACACCCCGATCTACGTCACCGCCGACGGCGGCACCGCGCACCGGTGGGCGACCTCCGAGGCCGAGTGGCAGCAGATCTACCCCGAGGGGATGTACGACCTGCTCACCCGGATCACCCGCGACTACGGCCCGATCCCGCTCACCATCACCGAGAACGGGCTGCCCACCCCGGACACTCTGGACGCGGACGACACCGTCCAGGACACCGGCCGGATCAGCTTCCTGCGCGACCACCTCACCGCGGCGCACCGGGCCATCGCCGACGGGGTGCCGCTGGAGAGCTTCCACGTCTGGTCACTGCTCGACAACTTCGAGTGGGACCAGGGCTACGACCAGCGCTGGGGCCTGGTCTACGTCGACTACCCCACCCAGCGGCGGGTGCTCAAGAGCAGCGCCACCTGGTACCGCTCCGTCATCGCCGACGGCGGCTTCTGAACGCGCCGCCACCCGGACCGCCGGGCCCGGACGGCTCGGCTCGGGTGAGCCGGTGACCGTCCGGGCTCGGCCGGCTCACTCAGCGGGGCAGCGCCTGCTGCAACTCCGCCCGCAGGGCCGGGGTGAGCATCTCCCCCGCCTGCTTCGCCAGCCGGGCCATCTCGTAGCCCACCACGCCGATGTCCGCGTCACCGGCCGCCAAGGTCGCCAGAATCGAACCGTCGCGGATCTGCATCACCAGGAAGTAGCCACGGCCCATCTCGACCACCGTCTGCTTGACGACATCGCCGTCGAACATCTGGGCCGCGCCCGCGGTGATGCTCATCAGCCCGGAGGTCACCGCGGCGAGCTTGTCCGCGTTGTCACGCGGCAGGTGATCGGAGATCGCCACCAGCAGCCCGTCGGAGGAGACCACCACCGCGTGCGCCACACCCGGCACCCGCTCCGCGAACGCGCTCACCAGCCAGCTCAGGTCACGCGCCTCCTGGCTCAACGTCGTCACTGTCGTCGTCCCCCTTCGTCGTGCCCCCCGGACGGTGGCACGGGTATCTCGGTGGTGTCCTCAGCCTCGGCGCGCCGTACTCCGCTGTAGAGCCGCGAGAGCATGCCGCCGACCGCCTCCGGGTCCGGGTCGGTGCGGGTCGGTGCCGTCATCGGTTGGGCCGAACGGGTGACAGCGCTCAACTGCGCCATGGGCACCCGCACCGGCAGTCCCCGCTCGTTGGTGCCTGCGGTCACCGGGATGGTCGGTGGCGCCGCCGGTGCGGGCACCACCGGCGAGGTCGGGCCCTGCCGCGAATACCAGCCCCCACCGTTGCCGTTGCCGTTGGCAGCGGCCGGGGCCAACACGTCCTCGGCGCGCACCGGCATCGGGCGGCCCTGACGCGGCACGCCGACGCCCGGCGGGCGGCCGGCCACCGGCAGGTCCCGCACCGCAGCGCCCGGTGCGGCGGCAGCGCCCGGCCAGCCCGCCCCGGGCTGCGCAGCCAGCCCTCGCGCCGCGCTCGCCGCCAGCATCCGCGCCGACGGGGGCGCGTCCAGCTCCACGTTGCCCGGCGGAGCCCGCAACTCGGCGGGCAGGACGAGCCGGGCGACCAGGCC
>NZ_JAGPXZ010001531.1:0-427 GCF_018070305.1 Micromonospora sp. M51
ATCGCCAGGGATTCCTCGGCGGCGACCGTCGGCAGGTCGTCGACATGCCGGACCACCAGGCCGTTGATCTCCTCACCGACCCGGGAGGGATCGGCGTCGAGCAGTGCGGCGATCCGGAAGCCCCGGCTGGCGAAGCCGTCGTAGCCGGCCAGAGCGTGACCGAGATTACCCACGCCGACCAGGGCGACAGCCCGGCGTTGGGTGAGCCCGAGCACATACTCGATCTGCTCGATCAGCAGCGCGACGTCGTAGCCGACGCCCCGGGTGCCGTACGAGCCGAGGTGCGAGAGGTCCTTGCGGAGCTTGGCGGAGTTGACCCCGGCGGCGGCGGAGAGGCCTTCGCTGGAGACCGTCTCGTGCCCGGTGTCGGCCAGGTTGTGCAGCGCGCGCAGGTACTCCGGGAGCCGAGCGACGGTCGCCTCGGGCA
>NZ_JAGPXZ010001532.1:0-426 GCF_018070305.1 Micromonospora sp. M51
CGATCTCCACATTCGACCGGCCGCTGCCGACCTGTGCCAGCACGTCGCGTTCCCGCCCGGTGAGCCCGGTCAGCCGGGCCGGGTCCGCGACGGGGGTGCGGGCCGCCGCGGCGATCACCCGCCGGGTCACCGCCGGTGACAGCAGCGCGTCCCCGCCGGCCACCACGCGGACCGCGTCCCGCAGGGCGTCGGGCGGGGTGTCCTTGAGCAGGAAGCCGGCCGCGCCGGCGCGAATGGCCTCGAAGAGGTACTCGTCGTCGTCGAAGGTGGTCAACATGACCACCCGGACGTCGGCCAGCGTCGGGTCGGTGAGGATGCGTCGGGTTGCCTCGATACCGTCGCCGCCGGGCATCCGGACGTCCATCAGCACCACGTCGGGCCGGTGCTCGCGAACGACCGCCAGGCCCGCTCGGCCGTCGCCGGCTT
>NZ_JAGPXZ010001533.1:0-425 GCF_018070305.1 Micromonospora sp. M51
CGGCACCGCCGGCGCTGCCACCCGGGCCGTCGACGTCTGTCCCTCGCGGAAGCCGGCCAGCGTTACGGCGATCTGGTCCTCCAGCGACTTCACCGACGCCGTCAGGTAGTTGTTCAGCAGGATGGAGAACGCCAGCAGCCGACCGTCGGCGCTGGTGACGTACCCGGAGAGACCGGAGACACCGGTCAGGCTGCCGGTCTTGGCGTGCACGTTGCCCGCGGCCGGGGTGCCGGCCATCCGGCTGCGCAGGGTGCCGCCGACGAACCGCTCGGGCTGGCCGGCGATCGGCAGCGCCGCGTACCAGGTGGCGAACCACGGTTCGGCGCGGACGGCGCTGAGCAGGTCGACGAACTCCGTCGCCGGGACGAGGTTGCGCCGGGACAACCCCGAGCCGTCCCGCTGGCGCAGCTTCCCGGTGTCCATCC
>NZ_JAGPXZ010001534.1:0-423 GCF_018070305.1 Micromonospora sp. M51
CGACCAACTCGGCGACGCTGATGCCGTCCGGCGCGATCGACGACTGCGGCAGCAGACCGAGCGTCCGAGCCACGGTGCGGGCCGGCAGGTCGTGGATGTTGCGGCCGTCCAGCAGCACCGCACCAGCGCTGGGACGCAGCATCCGCGACAGTGCGCGAAGCAGCGTCGACTTGCCGCACGCGTTCGGGCCGATGATCACCGTGAAGGAGCTGTCGGGCACCGCCACGGTCAGGTTCTCGGCGATGGTGCGCTGGTCGTAGGCGAGGGTCAGCGCGGTGCCGCCGAGCCGGGAATCGCCGGGTCGCATGGGTGCTCCTTCGAGGGTGTCGCGGGTCTTCACAGCCGGCCCGCCCGGCGTTCCACGGCCAGCAGCCAGACCAGGTAACCGCCGCCGATGACGCCGGTCACCACGCCGACCGGCAG
>NZ_JAGPXZ010000178.1:0-9221 GCF_018070305.1 Micromonospora sp. M51
GGACGCGAGTCGGAATGGTCGTGGTTTTCATGCCGCGTCCTTGGCGGCAGGCCGCTCGCTGTTGGCGAGGCGGGTGTGGCGGCGGGTCCAGGCCGCGTAGTCGGCGACGCGGATGATGTCGTTGTCGGTCATGTAGGCGGCCTTGACGAGGGCGGGGATGCCGCCTTCGGCGATGAGGAGTCCGGCGCCCTGGTTGTTGGGGTCGATGGTGTTGGAGGAGAAGCCGCGGGCTGCCCAGCCGTGCCCGAGCACGATGTCGGAGGACACGTCGGTGGTGCAGCGGCCGGCGAAGCGCCAGGCGAAGATGTCGCGCAGCGAGGTGGGGATGATGTCCGACGACGGGCGCTGGGTCGCGGCGGCGACGATGATGCCGACCGCGCGGCCCCGGGCGACGATGTCGCGCAGCAGTGCGGCGAACAGCTTCTGGGTCTTCTCGTCTCCGGCGGTGGCGGAGAAGTAGGCGATCTCGTCGCAGGCGACGAGGATCTGACCGAACAGGTCGTTCGGGCCGATCTTGCGACGCTTACGGGCTTTGAGGAACGTGTACCGGTTGTCCATCACGGTCTGCACCCGGCGCAGCGTGCGGATCGCGTGGTCGATGTCGGGGCCGACGAACACGTCGCAGGCGTCCTCCCACAGCCCCAGCTCGACCTGCTTGCCATCCAGTAGGCACAGCCGCACGTCCGGGCACAGAGCCGCGTGCCCAACGATCGTGTTCAACAGGCTGGACTTGCCCGCGCCGGGCTCACCGCCGATGAGGATGTTGCGGTAGATCATCGGCAGGTAGACCGGCTGGCCGAACTCGTCGATGCCGAGGAAGACCGGGTCGAAGATGGACAGGCCCGCGCCGACCGGCACCGTCTGCGGCGCGTCTGGCTGCGTGGGCAGTTCGATGGTGTCCGTGAGGTCCATGGCAGGGCTCCCGGGGTCGGTTGACACGTACGTGTCAATGCGGGTGGGGGGACGGGAGAGGCGCGGACGCTTGACCCGTCAGGGGTGCTTGGTCCGCGCCGTCCCGGTGGTTAGGCGTAGTCGGAGGGGTCGAACCCGTTCGGGCTCGCGGTAGGGGTGGTGGGGTTGCGCGGCTTGCGCTGGCGGGGGGTGTCGGTCGAGGGGGTGATTGGCTCGTCCGGTACGTCGGGCAGGTCCAGGCCGACAGGCGGCATGCCCGGGGAGGTGGGAGCGTTGGCCGGGATGTCCGTGGGGACGTAGTCCGGCAGCGGCGACACGACCTTGTGCGCCAAGGGCTCGCGGCGGGTGATGTCGATGCGGATCAGCGCCGCGTACTTGCGGGAGTGGCGCATGACGCGGACCTCGTTGGCCCAGCACGCGACGGCGAGTTTCTGCACCTGGCCGTCCTGCTCCAGATCCCGCAGGGACAGGCCGGGACGCAGCCACACCCAGACCCGTTCACCGGCCGGGGTCGGCTTGGCGGGCAGGATCAGCGGGAGCGAACCGTGCCGGTTGGTGGCGATGAACGCCGCGAAGCACAACCGCAGCCGATGCCGAACGATCAGGCACCAGATCCAGGCCATGACCCGGCGGCGGATCGGACCGATCGCGGCGGGAACGCCGACGACCAGGGCGACGATGAGCAGCGAGCCCCACAGCGGGGTGGACTGCATCACCATGTTCCAGCCGTAGACGGCGACCAGGCCGAGCACGATTTCCGGCAGCCAGTGCCAGAAGACGCGCAGCACAGGCCACGCCACGATCAGCGCGAACACCACCGCGCCCAGCAGAGCACCGAGGACGACGCCGAGCAGCGCACCCACGATCGGGTGCCAGTAGTGCGAGGCCACCGTGGCGGCCAGGAGGCCGACCACGCCGAGGGTGACCCAAAACGCGATGGTGGCCCGACGACGGTACGAGCGGGCAACCGGCGCTTCGATGACAGTGACGTTGTTGCCCCCACGGTTCGACCAGCCGAACGGGGACCTCTGGCTAGACTTGGACACGACAAGTCCTCCCTCAGTAGGGACCTTGTTGGACAGGACGCGGGGTCGCAGACGACGCCAATCAGCGGCGACCCCGTGTCCACCTCTTCGCTTCTGTGGAGCCGAACAGGAACCCCGGCCGCTAGACGGCGGCGGTGTCCATCGCGGTCAGCGCCGAAGCCCGGAACGCGACACCGGAGCGGACCTTGCCGTCCCGGTCGTTGACCCAGGGCAGCGCCTCCAGGTCCATCGGCACGACCGGCTGACGAACGGCCACCGCCGGCATCACCGGGCTGACCACCGTCACGTTGATGACCTCGGCGCTTCCCTCCGACAGGGCGTAGAGCTGCACCGCCCACATCGGCTGCTTCGTCTCCCGGTCGAACTTCTGCTGACCCGTCTGGTCCAGCTTCGGAACCGGGTTCACCGCGACCTCGTACGACACCCGCGAGGTGTCCAGCAGCAGACGTCCCATGGCTGACTCCTTCATCTCGTGAGCTGAGCCCCTTCGGCGGGCCAATCGCGTCCTTTCTGGACGGCAGCTCTTGTGGAATCAGGTTCCGTCGATTGGTAGTGACGAGTTCACCACCAGGCATGGACGAGTAGGGACGTCCTTGTTAGGCTAAGTCGTCCCACGAGTTGTCCCTCGACGGCCGATGAGCAGGAGATGCGATGCCGAACGATCGCCTTCGCAACGGGTTGCTCAAGAAGGGCCTGACATCGGCGATGCTCGCCGACAGGCTGGGTGTTGATCCGAAAACCGTTGAGCGGTGGGTCACGCAGACTCGCAACCCGTACCCGCGCTATCGCCACACCATCGCCGAGCTGCTGGACGAGAGCGAGTCGTACCTCTGGCCGGACGCCCTGCCGACGCAGCGAGCCGTGCAGGTCAGCCAGTCAGAGGTAGTCCACATTTACCCGCGCCGCGGAGCCGTCCCCACCGACCTCTGGCAGCGGCTCCTGGAGCAGGCCACCCGACAGGTCGGCGTCCTGGTCTACGGGGGTTTGTTCCTGCCTGAATTCAACCACCGCTGGGTTCCGACGCTCCGCGAGAAGGCGTTGGCCGGGGTCCAGGTGGAGTTGCTATTCGGCGACCCGGAGGGCGAGCACATCGCCGAGCGCGGGGACGACGAGGGCATCGGCCCGGCCATGTCCAACAAGATCCTGAACGCGTTGGCCTTCTACAAGGACCTGCGAGACCTGGACAACGTCGGGATCTACTACCACGACACGATCCTCTACAACTCCATCTACCGCTTCGACGACGAGATGCTGGTCAACACCCACCTTTACGGCACGCCGGCCGCGTACGCGCCGGTGCTGCACCTGCGGCGCCTCGGAGGTGGCGACCTGTTCGACAGCTACGTCGCAAGCTTCAACCGAGTCCTCGGGAAGAAGCGGGCCGTCTGGCCTGAACATTGAGCCACCGGCGGTGAGAGGCTAGGGCCATGGCCCGGATCGAGCACTTCAACAACCCGAACGCCCCGAAGCCAAACAGCATCGTCGTAGCCGTGACCGTCTTCGTCCAGGACGAGCAGGGACGCGTGCTGCTCATCCAGCGCACCGACAACGGCCTCTGGGCGTTGCCCGGCGGTGCCCAGGACTTCGGCGAGTACATCGCCGAGACGGCGGTACGAGAGACGCGCGAGGAGACCGGAGTCGAAGTCGAGGTAACCGGTGTGATCGGGATATACACCAACCCGAGCCACGTCGTGGAGTACAGCGACGGTGAAGTTCGTCAGCAGTTCTCCATATGCTTCCGAAGCCGATACCTCCGTGGGCAGCCGAGGACTAGCGACGAGTCATCAGCGGTCAGGTGGATCGGTCAAGAGGAGCTGAATGAACTCACTATCCACCCCTCTATGCGCCTTCGCATTGACCACGGCTTCGAGCGACGGCGCGAGCCCTACATCGGATAGCCAGGCATCCTCGCCTCAGTTCTCTTCACTGCCTCAAGCAGCGGTTGCTCTGCGTCGTCCCAGAACCGCGTCACCAGATGATCAGGCCCGTACCGTTCGCGAATCTCGGCAAGTCGTTCTTCCGCCGTGAAGTCCTGCCCGTCAGGCCCAGTGGTCATGTCGGCGAACCACAAGGCGTCAGAGACGGGGGACTCCTCTCGCTCGAACTCGTCGGCCAATTCGATACCCAGGCCGCGAACCTCAGCTTCGTAGGCTGCACAAGAGTGGTGGGCAACTAGGCTTGCCAGGCGGTAGCTGAACCCTTCCCGCAAGAGCCACCTTGCCCCGTCTAGGGAGTGGAAGCCTGTGTCCCGGATGGCCGCCGCATACCCGATGTCGTGTAGCCACGCCGCAGAGACCAGCAGGCTGGATTCCGGGAGTGCCAGCACATCCCCGAGTCGAGCTGCCTTCGTGGCCACGGCTTGAACATGGTCCCAGCGGCGGGGGAGCTCATCTGCTAGATGACGACGGGCCACCGCTGCTGCCAGTTCGACCCCTTCCCTCATGAGCCGAGACTAGTTCCCCACCTTCCCCTGTGACGATGGCCCTGAGCGGACGAAGGTGAAGCGCCGGCGGTCTCAGCCTCCTAGCAGGGTGTCCACGGCAGCGGACGGCAGCGGACGGCACCTGACGAGGCCGACTACCCCCTCGCGGATGTCACCTAGCGGACTGCGTCTCTTCGGACGAAGCCCTGGGGGCTTCCCCGGACAGCACCTGCCAGAGCTCGCGCAGGTCGGCACCGCTCACCTGGGCGCCCTCAGGTACGTGCCGTTGCCACTCACCGGGACTCAAAGCCTTCAGAAATTCACGAGCCCGGGCAGGGCGGATCCCTTCCGGTGGCTGCGTCCTTGCGAACTCCACGCCTAAGGAATTGGCTACGCTACGCGGCACGGAACTCATCCGCATAACAACACCAGCTTCAGTATTGACACCGTGATAAATCATGGCGCCGAGAAGATTAATTCTGCGCAACTGGTCTTCGGGGAGTGCGCTGAAATCGATTCCGCTGGTCGGCAACTTAGACAACGCGGAAAGCCCCCAGGCACCCGCAACGGCGAGGTGTCGGTAGATCGCGCGCGTCGCCTCCGTGATAGCCGCTGTCGTGCTTGTATTCGAGCCCGAGAAATATCGAACTGCAATATCTTCGATAGAAACGCCTTCGACCCAGTCCACTGCGATTCGGGCAGCTCGATCGCCGAGGCCGGTCCCCATGCCGCCATTTAACTCCTCGATGCTGGCGCTAATCTGAGGGAGCTGAAGCATTACCCGCATTAGTTCTGGCAGAGAGCTAGAAGAGACGTCCCCGAAAAGGCTTGATGGTTGCCAGTCGCCGGCGTCTAGCGCGTGCGGCATATCACGCATGCTGTGCATAGCCGCCCTGATCCCCTCCGGGGTGAATCCCGTGCTGTCCGCGAGGGTGGTTGTTTCCACCCGTTCTGCGAGATCCGCTGCATACGCTCTCGTCGCTTCTAGTAACTTTAAGCCCTGATCGCGTTTCTTGGGAGTGGATTCGGCCAGCGAAGAGTAGCCGAACGTATTTCTAAGCAGCAGCTCCGTCTCCGCGAGAACGGCGTCTAGATTCTTCTTTTGCGCGAATAGATGTGCGACGTAGGTTCGGAAATCCGCCCACTGGTCACCGTAAATCGAACGCTCAAGTTGAAGAAGCTGACCCGCGTCCTCCAATTCCTGAAGAAGCGTTACGAGGCGCGAGACCAGACGGCCCGTCTTCTCTGAGACGAAACTCTTGAGGGTCTCGCGATCATCGGATTTGCACGAAATCCCTACGACTCCGATGCTGTCCTGGTCCACCCGTCCAGCCCGTCCAGCAAGGTTCCAAAACTCGCGGCTACTCATGGGTCGGCTAGACCTCCGAGCCGGCAGGTGCCTACTCGCGAGCAGGATCGACGAGACCGGGAAATTCAAACCTTGTGAGAGGCCGGTCGTGGCGACAAGGATACGCAGCTTTCCCTGTTCCGCGAGCCACTCCATCAGAGATCGAGTCTCGTCGGAAAGCCCGGCATGATGCACGCCGATTCGATGTGACAGCAATTTTATTAGTGTGAAGTCTTCGCTGACTTCCGTTGCTAGGTAGCGCTGCACGAGTTCAATCTCCGGATCCGTGGATTCCGGCAACTCGTCAGCCAAGGCACCAGCAACCGCCCATACGCTCGGGATGGTAAAGCAGATCACAATCGCTGTCCCGCGATTAGAGAGCGTTACTGACGCCGCGCCAGCGATCTTCCCTAGGTTGGTCCTGATAGCTGAGTACGTCGAATCGAGCTGTGGTCCATCGCCAAGCTGGTAAGTGTCATCGATGCGAAGCGACGGAGCCATGGTGACTAGAGGTTCAAACTCCAGCCCCCATTGCCTCCCGCGACCACTTGGAGGAGCGGTCACGGATACGAGGCCGATCAGACGATCGTTCGGCTGCCAAGGGGTAGTCGAGAGACTGATGCTCTTTCCTGTCTGCGGCGAAAGCCAACGAGCGAGATCATCTCCGTTGGGAACGTTCGGCATAAGTAGCAGGAAGTTGGCATGGGGACAGTCGTGCTTTACCGTTGCAAGCAATAGTTCTATACGGATTCCGCGGTCTTCGTCCTCAATGTTATGGGCCTCATCAAGTACGAGTAACGCGAGGGGCCGGGCTATAGCGCGCGTTCTGATGATTAACGCGAGCTTCTCCGGTGTGGCCACCAGGACATCAAAGGTTCCCTCCGCCTCGGCCAGCATGGATGCTTCGATCTCATCCACCTCGACCGCCGCAGTCAATTCCTCTACGCGGACTCCGCTAGGACTTAAGTCCCTTCGCAGCCTCCGGGTGATCTGGGAGACTAGCGCTCTAGTCGGTGCGATGTAAGCAACCCAGCCTCGATCCTGCTTGAACTGGCTGATTGCTTGAACGATCTTAAATTCAGCAAGGATGGTTTTGCCGGAACTCGTCGGAAGGTCGACTACAACGGCTGCGCTTGCGGGATCCAGCAATCCTTGCTCTTGAATCGCGACTCGCTGCGGCGGGAGCATCTCAAACATCGATCGTTCGCGGGTAGCAGTCCGAACGACACTTCGGATCTCTGGGCCAATTCTGGTGACTGCCCAAAGGGACCCGGAAACCATTCGATGGACCATTGCCCTCTGCCAACGCAGTACTACGACAAAGGCCGGATCGCCAGACTGCTGAGCCGCCGAGATGGCGCGATCGAAATGAAATTCAAGGTGGGTGACGATGTCGGCGGGAGTTCCTTGCATGAGGTATGTGGCAACGAGTTCCGAAAGCTTCGCCCAGTGATATAAGGCTACTAGTCGCCAGCCCGTTGCCTTTAACTCATCCGGATGGCTCTTCGAACCGAAAAGAACCTCCTCGCTCTCTCGCTGGTCACTCCGAAGGTGGGCGACAATCTGGGCTACTCCCTCTAGATCTCCCCAACCATCTTTTCGCAACAGACGAACCCACACCTGACCAAGGCTGCTGAGGACTCTTGTGTCCCAAGTGCGCCCAGTACCGAACAACTCCGGTTTGACGTCGCGATCCCGCAACCACGCGCGGTACTCCGCCCACCGATCAGAGCAATAAGCTAGGGCACCCAGCTGTAGTACTTGCCGTACCAAAGCTTCGAGTGAGTAGTCCTCCAGAGGAAGGGATCTTAGCAATTCGAATGCTCGGTACGCGGCAGCTTCAGCTATCTCGGCTGACTCGGTTGATCGAGAGGGCGTCGCTTTGGTCAGTTCGTCAATTCCCTCGCTGGCTGCGATCTCGTAGGCGAAGGCAACATCGTGAATGAGAGCATAGCCATCTTCCGCCGTGTTATCGACGGGAAGTCGCAACTGCTGGCCGAGGTTATGCTGCACATAGAGCCGAGCTGCGGCTTCGTGCGCTGCTTTTACTCGCTCAGGGCCTATCGAAGCCACGGACCAGTGGTTCTGTAGCGCTTCGAGCCCTCTGCTAGAGATGCTCATGCTGCCGTCTCCACTGCGATCGACCCTTCCACCAGCGATGCCAACACATCGGCCTCAATGTACAGTCCGATCAATTCTATCGCTGTTTTCGTGGCAGGCAACTCTGAAAGGCGATTTGTTAACGCTTCGAGATCCTTCATGTTTGCGGTGGTGACGTGTACCAACACTCCGAAGAGCATCACGTCTTTGGCGTCTGCGAGATATGTCTGCATTGCCTGTCGGTGGATGCTAAACCACGGCTTGTTAATGCTGTTCATGGTGAGGTACTTGATCGCCCAACGACTACGATCATCGCTGTCATTGAGGCCCGATAGCTGGCCCCGGAGCCCTTCGCTTCGGCTGGTAACGACCGACGGAGGCCATGACTGGTGGTGGCTGGTCTTCACCTCGACAAAGACGAAACGCACCCGGTCGCCGGAGTGAAATCCGATCAGATCGACGCCGCCACTGATGCTGTTTGGGTTGCGAGCTGAACGACTATCGGCCCAAGGAAAGGTGCAATCCCTTGAGTTCGACAAATGATGTTCTGCGAGGGCTTCGCCGACACGCCACTCCGCGAACTCGCTAGGTGGCTCTAGTACGCGTTGTAGCGTCGTGACAGCGAATTCTGTTCGGGGTAGATCCTGTAGAGCCTCGAAGGCCTCACTCAGGCCAGAGTCGTCTCGCAAAATCGCCCGTATCGCCGGCGCGATTTCTTCGACATCAGTGGCGGTTAGCTCGAATCCCGTGGCAGGTACAACGCATCCGTCGATCTGATAGGCGACTGTGCCTGCCATCCACGTCACCCTCCCAAGGTGGAACGGATACGAGATCCTGTCGGTGCAGACTACAGGAGGCGATTGCTCTGTAACATAGAGCAACAGTCGGTATGGCGCATCCACTAGGTGTGGTACGGCGGCCGAAGTGGCCTCCAAGTGATGCGTTCGGAGGATGTTGACGTGCAGCAATTGCGTGGACGCCAGCGACGCGATCCGGTCTGCCCCTTGTGTCGTTGCGGCATGGCACCTGGCCGGGCGGCCCTAGCCGGAGTCACCGTGTGAGAAGTTTCTGTACGAGATCAAGGCGGCCCGCTTCGCAGGCCGCTCGCGCCGCCGACCAGGGGCCGACCCGGAGGGTCGCCGCTCGGGGACCCCGCCGCCCAGGCGCAAGCGCCGGCGGCACCCCGGCGGTTCCAGCCCCGCCGGCGGCGCGAACATACGAGGAAGCCCCGGGCCGCCATAGTCGATGGCAGTTCCGGGGCTTCTTCGGGTCGAGACACAAGCAGTGCCTCCGGCGGGGCGCTCGGGCGCTCTGGGATGGTTGGCGCCATCCCGACAACCTCCGTCCGGGCAGAGCCGAGTGGGTGGGGGCAGGCCGGTGAAGGGGGTTCATA
>NZ_JAGPXZ010001535.1:0-422 GCF_018070305.1 Micromonospora sp. M51
GGGCAGCACCCTGACGCCGGTCCCGGCGGCGGCCAGCCATTCGCCGGGTCGGTCGAGCACCGGGGCGACCGCGCCGAGTGGCACGTCGAGGCGGCGCAGCTCCCGCAGCGGGGTCGGGGCGTCGCCGTCGGTCTCCAGCAGTCGCCCGGCCAGCAGGTCGACGAGGACCAGCCGGTCGTCGACCCAACGCAGGCCCTCACCCAACTCCAGCCGGTCGGTGCTCCAGACGGTCGGCTCGGTCAGCTCCATGGTGTTCCTCCCAAAGGTCGTCAGCGGACCGTACCGCCGGGGCCGTGGTCGAGCAGCGTCAGCTCGGCCCGGTCGGGCAGACCCTCCCAGTCGCCCCGGGTGGCGACCGCGAACGCGCCGGTGGTGACGGCCCGGTCCAGTCGGGCCGGCGCGTCGAGGCCGTCGAGCCAGCC
>NZ_JAGPXZ010001536.1:0-422 GCF_018070305.1 Micromonospora sp. M51
CGCCGAACTGGTCACCGAACCCCGGCTGCCGGTCGTGTCGTTCACCGGTTCCGGTCCGGTCGGCGCGGCCATCCGCCGCGCCGCGCCGCAGAAACACGTGACGCTGGAGTTGGGCGGCAACGCCGCAGCGGTGCTGTGTGCGGACTGGACCTCCGACGAGGACCTGGACTACGCCGCGCAGCGCATCGCGACGTTCGCCAACTACCAGGCCGGCCAGTCGTGCATCGCCGTGCAGCGGGTGTACGTGCACCACGCCCGCTACGCCGACTTCCTGCCCCGGCTGGTGGCCGCCGTGCGCGGGCTGCGCACCGGCGACCCCGCCTCCGAGCTGACCGACGTCGGGCCGATGGTGTCCGAGGACGCGGCCCGCCGGGTCGAGACGTGGGTCGCCGAGGCCGTCGCCGCCGGCGGCACCGTCGAGG
>NZ_JAGPXZ010001537.1:0-422 GCF_018070305.1 Micromonospora sp. M51
GTCACCCGCCGGGTGATCTCGGAGTTCGCCAGGCGTACGCCCGCTCCCCGATCGGACGCCGCGGCGGCGCACCAGTTGACCGCGCGGGAGACCGAGATCGTGGAGTTGCTCGCCCAGGGCCTGTCGAACGTCGAGATCGCCGAGCAGCTCTTCATCGAGACCAGCACGGTCAAGTCGCACCTCGGGCGGACGATGGACGCGGTGCCGTCCGGGTCGCACCTGGTGCTCTGGGACGGCACCAACACCAGCCCGGCGGTGGTCTCCGGAGCCGAGCGGCTGGCGCAGAGCGGCGGCGTCCCGTACATCCTGCGCAGCCCGGAGGAGCTCGAAAGCTGCTTCGACGGGTTGATGATGGTGGAGCCGGGCCTGGTGCCGATCCCGCTGTGGCGACCGGAGACTCCCGACGCCGTGGGGATCGACGC
>NZ_JAGPXZ010001538.1:0-421 GCF_018070305.1 Micromonospora sp. M51
TCCGCCGCTCGGTTCGCGACGGTGATCGTCGGTCACAGAGACGCCATGCGTCATCGGGTCCTCCTCGGGTGTCCACGCCCTGGGGTACGTCCCGACGGCCGAAGTATCCTGGCTTCCGGATCGACGCTCTCCCCCGGCCTTCCAACCGCAGACACACGGCCGTGACTCACGAGGGGGGATCGCTCCCCGGTGACAGTGGCGGGACCGCGTCGGATTCGCACCGACTTCCTTCACTGCCGTCAGGCTGCGAATGCTGCCACACCCCCGCGCCGCCGGTCAACGCGGACCCCACCCCCACCCGACCACGCTCACCACATTGACCTGCGAAAATATCGGCGCGCGCGGGTTGCCTCTCACCCCGCTGGCGGGCTGGGCGACGGGTTGATCGGCCTCGCGGACTGCCCCGAGGCCGGGGGCGGAG
>NZ_JAGPXZ010000179.1:0-9201 GCF_018070305.1 Micromonospora sp. M51
CTTACCGGGCCGCCGTCGCCGAGCTGCTGGTCGAGGTCGGCGCCCTGGCGGACGCGGCGAGCACCCGGGCCCGGCAGGTGCTCATCGACGCGCGGCTGCGGGAGCCGGCGCTCGCCGCGGTCCTCGATGGCACCCCGCAGGGGCTGATCGGCGCGCGCGAGACCCTGCTGCTGGAGATGGCCCGCTACCAGCCGAACGACCGCACCTCGGCCGGTGACCTCAGCGCCCTGGTCCGGATCTACCTGCTCTCCCGCATCGACGTGCTGTGGTGGCAGGACGCGCCGACCTTCGTCACCGACGACCAGGTCAACGGCAGCGCCGAACTGGTCGACCTGGAGTGGCTGCGCCGCCGTGACCTGCTGCGCTTCCGCTACCAGGAACAGCCCGCCACGATGCTGGGCCGGGCCGCGCGCGGGCTGCGGCGCCGACTGCTACCCGACGCCACCCCGCACACCGCGGGGCTGCTGTTCCGCCGCGCCCGCCGCGAGGTGGTGGCGCTGCTCAACGACATCGCCCGGGAGTTCGCCGCCGTCGCGCCGCCGGCCACCCCGCCGCTCTGGGTGACCAGCCTGGTCCGCAGCGCCGAGCACCAGTACCGGTTGCGCCGCCTGGGCTACGCGGCGATGTTGCCCAGCGGGCACTGCCTCGGCTACTCGGTCGACGTCGAGCTCGCCTGGTTCGAGCGTTTCGGCGCGCGGGACACCCTGGCGCAGCTGCTGCTGAGCCGACAGGAGGCCGGTGAGCTGAACGTGATCGACGAGGGGCAGGCCTGGCACCTGTGTCTCGCGCCCACCGCCCGGCGTCGGCTACGCCGGGCGTACGAGGCCGAGATGGGGGTCTGAGCCGGTGTGCGGCATCGCGTTGAGCATCGGCCCCGAGGCCGACCCGGCGACCTTCCGGCGGATGCTCGCCGCCCTGGCCCCACGCGGTGAGGTCACCGAGACCCGGTCGGAGAACGGTCTGCTCGCCGGCACCCGTCGACTGCGGGTCGTCGACCGGGACCGGGCGGTGCAACCGTGGACCTCGACCGACGAACGATGGCTGCTCTGCTTCAACGGCGAGATCTTCAACTACCGGGAGTTACGGGCGCAGCTGACCCGCCTGGGGCAGGCCTTCCGCACCGAAAGCGACACCGAGGTGCTGCTCGCCGCGTTCCAGCAGTGGGGCGAGGCGGCGGTGACCCGGCTGCGCGGCGAGTACGCCTTCGCGGTCGTCGAACGGGCCACCGGTCGGGCGTACCTGGCCCGCGACCCGCTCGGCGTCAAGCCGCTGTACTGGTCCCGTCGGCCCGGCTGCCTGCACATCGCCTCCGAGGTCAAGGCGCTCGTCGGGCACGGCGCCCCGATCGCCGAGGTGCCGCCCGGGCACCACGGCTGGGCCGAGGCGGACGGGCACGTGCGCCTGAGCCCGTACGTCGACCTGCTCACCATCGGCGACGGCCTGCCGATCATCGACGACCCGGACGAGGCCGCGCTGCTGGTCCGCGCTGCGCTGAGCGACGCCATCCGGATGCGGGTGGAGACCGACCTGACCGTCGGGGTGGTGCTCTCCGGTGGCCTGGACAGCTCGTTGACCCTGCGGCAGGTGCGGGACATCCACCCGGACTGTGTCGCGGTGACCGTCGGCGTGGCGGACAGCCCCGACGTGGCGTACGCCCGGCGGCTCGCCGCCGACCTCGACGTGCCGCACGTGGTGGTCGAGCTGCGCCCGCGCGACATCCGGCTCGCCGACGTCCGCGAGGCCATCCGGATCTCCGAACTGACCGAGTACGGCGACATCATCAACGCGGTCGTCTCGGTGCCGATCTTCCGGCGGCTGCGCGACCTGGGCATCAAGGTGGTGTTGACCGGTGACGGCTCCGACGAGCTGTTCGGCGGGTACCCGATGTACCACCAGGTCGCCCCGGCGGCGGCCCGCAGGCTGTTCCTGCACCGCATCCGCAACCTGTGCCGCACCGAGTTGCAGCGGGTCGACCGGGCCGCCATGGGACACGGCGTGGAGGCACGGGTGCCGTTCCTCGACCTCAGCGTGGTGGAGCTGGCGATGCGGTTGCCGGTGGATCTGAAGCTGCGCCACGGCCAGGAGAAGTGGATCGTCCGGCGGGCGTTCGGCGACGTGCTGCCCGACTATATCCTCCGCCGTCCGAAGAACCCGATGTCGTACTCGTCCGGGTTGCACGAGCGGGTCCGGCTGTACAAGCCGCTCTTCGCCCGGCTGCACCGCTCGTTCGGCTACGACCTGCAGGAGCCGGTCCGGCGGGACTTCGACACCGTGCTGAGCCGCTGTGGCAACGACCTGGACCGGGCCATCGCCGACGGGCTCAGCCGACCCGACTACACGGTCCTGGAGCACGCCCGCGACCTGGTCGGCGCGGCCAAGTGGAACGCCGCGCCGATGGTCCGCCGGCTGGTCGGCCCGCGCCCGGCCCGCCCCTGACGGGCGCCCCGCACGCCACGCTTGACTCTGACACGGTGTCAGGGACGAGTGTGAGGGGGCCATGTTCACCATCGGAGACTTCGCCAGACTCGGCCGGGTGTCGGTGCGGATGCTGCGCCACTACGACAGCATCGGCCTGCTGCGCCCCGCCAGCGTCGACCCGCACAGCGGTTACCGCTTCTACCGGGCCGACCAGCTGCGTCGACTCAACCGGGTGATCGCCCTCAAGGAGCTGGGCCTCACCCTGGAACAGGTGCGCGCTATCGTCGACGACGCCGTCGACGTGGCCGAGCTGCGGGGCATGCTGCGGCTGCGCAGGAGCCAGCTGGCGGAGCAGTTGGCCGCCGACACGGCCCGGTTGGCGGCCGTGGAGGCGAGGCTCCGAATGATCGAGTCGGAGGGTCGGATGACCACCCAGGACGTCGTACTCAAGGAGATCGCACCGGTCCGCGTCGCGGAGCTGACCGCCGTCGCGGCCAGTTACCAGGGCGAGGACATCGGACCGGTGATCCAACCGCTCTACCCCGAGCTGTTCCGGCGGTTGTCGGCGGCCGGCGTCAACCCGAGCGGGCCCGCCGTCGCCTGGTACGAGCCCGCCGACGCGGGCGGCGACGCCGTCGTCGTGCACGCCGGGGTGCTCGTCGACGCCGAGCCGGCTGCGGCTCCCGACGTCACGGTGCGCGACCTGCCGGCGCTGCACAGCGCGGCGACCATCATCCACCACGGTGCGATGGCCGACGCCGAGCCGAGCATGCAGGCGCTCGCCCGGTGGATCGAGGAGAACGGTTACCGCACCGACGGTTTCGCCCGGGAGGTCTACCTGGACTACTGCGCGGACACCCCGGAGAAGGGCGTCACCGAGCTTCAGCTCGCCGTGTACCGCGACTGAGCCGGCCGCCGCGCACCGGATCGCCCCGCCGACCGGGCGCTCAGCTCACCAGCAGCAGCGCGCCGACCGCGCCGAGCGTGCCGGTGACCGCGAGCAGCGTGCTGGTCAGCACGAACCGGGTCACCGGCACCGTGACCCGGGCCGCCCGGCACCGCTCGAACCACAGCAGGGTCGCCAGCGACGCCCAGGGTGCGGCCAGCGGGCCGACGTTGGTGCCGATCAGCAGGGCCAGCAGCCGGGTCGCGTCGCCGCCCGGCAGCACCGACTCGCCGGCCAGGTAGGCCGGCAGGTTGTTCAGCGCGTTGGCGAGCAGCGCTCCGGTGCCGCCGGCGCGCAGCGCGCCGAGCGCACCACCGTCGGCCCCGAGCAGGGTGCCCACCAGGTCGTCCAGCCCGTGCCGGCCGAGGGTCTGCACCACCAGGAACAGGCCGGTGACGAAGAGCAGGAGGCGCACCGGCACCAGCCCCGGACGCAGCGTGGCGGGGGAGCGGACGACGAACCCGACCAGCACCAGCGCCAGCGCGACGGTGGAGGCGAGACCGATCTCCACGCCGGCGAGGATCCCGCCGATGAAGAGCAGACAACCGGCGAGGGCGGTGCGGTGCAGCACCGGGTCCGCCGGCACGTGCGCGGCCGGCGGGACGAAGCGCCCCCCGGTCGGTTGGTCCCGCCGCCACCAGGTGAACCAGAGCAGCGCCATCGTGACCGCCACCGCCACCAGCTGAGGCAGCGCCATGCGGGTCGCGTACGTCAGGGGCGCCAGCCCGACCCGGTCGGCGGCCAGCAGGTTGGTCAGGTTGGACACCGGCAACAGCAGACTGGCGGTGTTCGCCAGCCAGACCGTGGTGACCGCGAGCGGGCCGGCGGGCACGCGCAGGGTGCGCGCCAGCGCGAGCAGGACCGGGGTGAGCAGCACGGCGGTGGTGTCGAGGTTGAGCACGAGGGTGGTCAGTGTCGCCAGGCCGCCGCAGAGCAGGAACAGCGCCGCCCACCTCCCCCGGGAGGCGATGGCCAGTCGGCTGGCCAGCACGTCGAACACACCGGCCACGGCGGTCAGCTCGGCGAGCACGATGACGGTGCCGAGGAAGAGCAGCAGCGGCAGGATCCGGTGCAGCGTGGCGGTGGTCTCCGCGCGGGGCAGCAGCCCGCTCAGCGCGCAGGCCGCGCCGACCACGGCGAGGACGACCGCCACCAGGTCCAGCGGGTGGGGTCGCCAGCGGGTGGTCGGCTCGGGTGTGGCGGGCGGTGCGACGGCGGCAAGCTTCACGTCTGACCACGTTGACACGGTGGCTGGTCTGCCGCCCGCGCTGGAACTGTCAGGGTGACCAGGCCCACCAGCGCGTGACCGGCGACCGGAGCAGCGCGGTCGACCAGTCGCGGCGCTGCGGCGCGGGGAACCCGACAGACCGGCCCGGGATGGGAGACAACCGACGATAGGCCCCACCGCGTCCGATAGATAGCGTGACCGGCGAATTCCGCCCGAACAGGGCCGGGCCCGGCCCCCGATCGGGGGCCGGGCCCGGCTGCGGGCTCGGTGCCTACCAGCCCAGGTAGCTGGGCTGGGTCTGCACGTTGAGCTCCTGGTAGCGGGTCAGCTTGGCCGTCCAGGTGCGCCAGTCGTTCAGCTCCAGGACGTCCAGGCCCTTGACCATGTCGTTGGAGTAGATGTGGCCGTTGTAGTAGTACGCGGACCAGGTGCCACCGCCGACAGGCCGGTCTGCCGAGAGCGGGCCGCGCTCCCAGAAGGCGATCTCCTTCGGGTTGGCCGAGTCGGTGAAGTCCCAGACCGAGATGCCGCCCTGGTACCACGCCTGGACCATGATGTCCTTACCGAGCACCGGGATCAGCGAGCCGTTGTGCGCCACGCAGTTCTCGGTGTCGGCGTTCGCCCGGGGGATCTTGTAGTAGCTGCGGAAGGTCATCTTCCGGGCGTTGCCGCGGCCGCTGATGTCGTAGATGGCGTCCGCGCCCCGGTTCGGGCCGACAGCCTCGTTGCAGGTCGCCGCGCCGCCGCCACCCAGCTCGTCGGTGAAGATCACCTTGGTGCCGGCGTTGTTGAAGGTGGCCGAGTGCCAGAACGCGAAGTTGACCTCGTCCCGCACCCGGTTGATGACCCGGGGCGCTTCCCGGTTCTTGATGTCGAGCAGGATGCCGTCACCCATGCACGCGCCGGCGGCCAGGTCCTTGGCCGGGTAGACGGTGATGTCGTGGCAGCCGGTGGTCGCCGAGCCGGTCTCACTGCCCGGGAAACCGCCGTCCGGGAAGAGGTTCGGGGCCGCGATCACCGCGGCGTCCGTCGTCTTCTTCAGCGGCACCTTGATGATGGAGATGGAGTCGTGCGGGGGCTGGCAGTCCGGGAACTCGGCCCGCGGGCTGTACGACGAGACGTACAGGTAGACCGTCTTGTTGTTCTTGCCCGGCACCAGGGTGTGGGTGTGTGAGCCGCAGGCCGTCTCGACGGACTTGATGTAGCGCGGGTTGGCCTTGTCCTTGATGTCGAAGACCTTGATGCCCTCCCACGAGCCCTTCACGTCCGCCCCCTGCGCGGTGCTGTTGCAGGAGTCGTCGCTGCGGGACGAGTCGGTGGAGAGGAAGAGCAGGTCACCGTGGACGGAGATGTCGTTCTGCGACCCCGGGCAGAGCACCCGGGCCTTGACCGTCGGGGCGCTGGGCCGCGAGATGTCGTAGATGACGAAGCCGTTGTAGTTGCCGGCGAACGCGTACTTGCCCTGGAAGGCGATGTCGCTGTTGGTCGCGTCCAGTGGGGCGACCTTGGGCACGTTGGCGATCTGGCGCAGGTTGGGGCTGCTCACGATCTCGTCGACGCCGGGGATCGTGTTGGTGAGCGCGGGGGCTGGGGCCGCCTGCGGCACCGTCTGGGCGTTGCTCGCCGGGGCGACGAGAGCGCTGGCGACGAGGAGGCCGGTCGTGGCGAGCGCCACGATGCGCAGTTGTCGTAACCGTGGCTTGTGGAGTCTGATCATCGGCGGGGCCCTTCGCAAGGGGGAGACGATGGCTGACACGTTACCGCTCGACGAAGAACGTCGATGTGAGCTGGATCACATGAAAGTGGGTTCTTCAATGGATAGCATCGCGGTGACCTCGACTGCAGGGAGTGGCCCATGACCAACCGGCGCGCACGCACCCTGGCGATCGTCACACTCGCTGTCGCGTTGCCGCTGGTGGCGTTCATGATGATCCGCCTCGACGGCGACACCGGCACGCGGGCCGCGCAGCCGGTCTCCGCGCCCGCCCCCGCAACCGCGTCGCCGACGGTCAGCCCGGTCCCCACCGACCTGACCGTCATCGCGCCTGGCCGCCCGGGCGAGACGGCGGCCACCCGGCCGGCGCACGAGGTCCGCGACGTCGGCCCCGCCCCGCACAACTCGCTGGACGTCTGGTTCGTCCGGATGATGATCCCGCACCACGCGCAGGCCCTGGCGATGGCGGAGCTCGCCCCCGACCGGGCCGCCGACCCCGACGTGCGGGCCATCGCCGAGCGCATCCGGGCCAGCCAGGGCCCGGAGATGGGCATGATGCGCGGCTGGTTGCAGACCCGCGGCCTCCCCGCGGAGGTCCAGGGGCACGACCACGGCACCATGCGCGGCATGCAGTCACCCGAGGCGATGGCGCAGCTCGCCGCGACCCGTGGCCAGGACTTCGACAAGCTCTTCGTCCAGATGATGACCGAGCATCACCAGGGCGCCATCGAGATGGCCACCAACCTGCTCACCGTCGGCTCCGACCTGACGCTCAACGAGTTCGCCAACGCCGTCGCCACCGAGCAGACCGTCGAGATCGACCGCATGCGCGAGATCCTCGGCTCCTGAGCCCGGGCGCGCGGGGCGCGAGGGGCCCGGGCGCGCGGGGGGGCGAGGGCCGCCCGTCCCGGCACGTACGCTGGGTGACCGTGAGACGCACAGTGCTCGGCCGCCCGCTGCGCGGCGTCGCCTTCGACGTGGCCGTCGCCGCCCTGGTGGTGCTCGTCTCGCTGGCCGCGGCGGTGAACCAGCCGGGCGGTTGGGCGGCCACGGCGGTCGGCGTGGGCATGGCGGTGGCGCTGCTGTTCCGCCGCACCCACCCGGGCGTGGTGACGGTGGCCGTCGCGGCGCTCGCCCTCATCCAGGTGGTCGCCCGGTGGGGTCCGCTCATCTACGACGTGGCCGTCCTGATCGCGCTCTACAGCGTGGTGAAGTACGGGCGGCGGCTACGCGACGGCGTGCTGGCCGGCGCGGTCGCGGCCGTCGGGGTGCTGCTGGCCGCCGCACAGACCCCCAACGTCATCCAGTGGTGGGTGACCGCGCTGTGGTACGCGCTGGTCACCGGCGCGGTGTGGTTGGTAGCGCTGAACGTGCGGACCCGCCGGCTCTACGTGCTCAGCCTGGAGGAGCGGGCCGCGACCCTGGAACGCGAACGGGAGGCCGAGTCCCGGGCGGCGGTCGCCGAGGAGCGCACCCGGATCGCCCGTGAGCTGCACGACGTCGTCGCGCACAGCATGGCCGTGATGATCGTCCAGGCGGACGGCGCCCGGTTCATGCTCGACAGCGACCCCGCCCAGGCGCGTACCGCGGTGAAGGTGGTGGCGGACACCGGCCGGCAGGCCCTCGAGGAGATGCGCCGGCTGGTCGGGGTCCTGCGCGACGCCGGCCCGACCGGCGGGGAGGCCGACGCGGCCGGGCTGGCGGTGGCGGCCGACCCGGAGCACCGGCGTCTCGCCCTGGCGGAGCTGCCCGACCTGCTGGCCCGGTTCGTCGACGCCGGCCTGCACGTCCGCAGCACCGCCACCGGTACGCCACCGTCCCTGCCGCCGGGCCTGGAGCTGACCGTCTACCGGGTGGTGCAGGAGGCGCTGACCAACGCGCTCAAGCACGCCGGGGTCGGCGCCAGCGTCGAGGTCGTCCTGTCGTACACCGTCGAAGCCGTCGTGGTCCGGGTGGTCGACGACGGTCGCGGCCGCCCGCTGGTCAGCCCGGCGCCGCCCGGCGGTCACGGCCTGCTCGGCATGCGGGAGCGGGTGACGGTGTACGACGGCAGCCTCACCGCCGGCCCCCGACCGACCGGGGGCTGGCAGGTCGAGGTTCGGCTGCCGCTACCGTCGGAGCCGGCAACGGAGGTGATCGCGGCATGACGGTCCGGGTAGTGATCGTGGACGACCAGGCGCTGGTCCGCGCCGGGTTCCGGATGGTGCTGGACTCCCAGCCCGACCTTGAGGTCGTCGGGGAGGCGATCGACGGCGCGGACGCCCTGCGGGTGCTCGCCCGCACCGAGGCCGACGTCGTCGTGATGGACATTCGGATGCCCACCATGGACGGGGTGGAGGCGACCCGGCGACTCTGCGCCGAGCGGCCCGCGGACGGGCCCCGGGTGCTGGTGCTGACCACCTTCGACACCGAGGCGGACGCGTTCGCCGCCCTACAGGCCGGGGCGAGTGGATTCCTGCTCAAGAACGTCCCGCCGGAGGAGCTGCTGGCGGCCATCCGGGTGGTGGCCCAGGGCGACTCGGTGGTGGCTCCGTCGATCACCCGGCGTCTGCTGGACCGGTTCGCCGGGCAGCTCGGCGCCGCCCCGAGCGGCGACCCTCGGCTCGCCCAGCTCACCGAACGGGAACGGGAGGTGCTGCTGCTGGTCGCCCAGGGGCTGTCCAACGCGGAGATCGCCGCCCGGGTGCACGTCGCCGAGGCGACGGTGAAGACCCACGTCGGGCGGATCCTGGCCAAGCTCCAGCTGCGCGACCGGGTCCAGGCGGTGGTCCTGGCGTACGAGAGTGGGCTGGTCACGCCCGGCGGATGACACCGCGTACGACCTGGGTCGTAGCGGGCGGCGGGCGCACCGCGACCCCTGGCGCAGGCAGGTCGAGCGCGCAGGTGGAGATCGAT
>NZ_JAGPXZ010001539.1:0-419 GCF_018070305.1 Micromonospora sp. M51
GTCCACCCTCGCCTCGCACCTGGTGCCGGCCACCGACACCACGGCACCGGTGATCCTGCTGATCGGCATGGCGGTCGGTGTCGACTACTCGCTGTTCTACATCCGTCGGGAGCGGGAGGAACGCGCCAAGGGCCGGTCCGGGCTGGACGCGGTGGAGATCGCCGCGGAGACCTCCGGGCACGCCGTGGTGGTCTCCGGCTTCGCGGTGATCATCTCGATGGCCGGGCTGCTGCTCGCCGGCGACGTGGTCTTCTCGTCCCTCGCCATCGGCTCGATCCTCGTGGTGGCCGTCGCGGTGACCGGTTCGCTGACCGTCCTGCCCGCGCTGCTGGCCCGACTCGGCCGCTGGGTGGACCGGCCCCGGGTGCCGCTGCTCTGGCGACTCACCGCGCCGCGCACCGGCCGGCCCGGTGTCCCCC
>NZ_JAGPXZ010001540.1:0-418 GCF_018070305.1 Micromonospora sp. M51
CTCGGCTCGGGTGCCCCCCGGGTCGGCACCGAGGGTCTCTACGACCTGGAGTCGATCGCCGCGGTGGTGATCGGCGGGACAGCTCTCGCCGGTGGGCGCGGCGGCGTCGTCGGCACTGTCGGCGGGGTGCTGCTCCTGGCCAGCATCGACGCCATTTTCAACCAGCTTGAGGTCGACGCCTTCTTCAAGCAGGTGATCCGGGGCGTCATCATCATCGCCGCGGTCGCCGTCTACGCCCGCAGGGCCATGCGAAAGGCGGCCTAGTCATGCAGACCGTCCAACCCCGTTCCCTGCCGCTGCGGCTGCCGCGGGTACGTCCCGGTGGTGTCCTGCCGATCCTCGCGATTCTCGCGGTGTTGGTGGTGCTGGTCGGCATCCGGCAGCCCGACTTCCTGGCCCCGCCGTCGCTGATGTCGTT
>NZ_JAGPXZ010001541.1:0-418 GCF_018070305.1 Micromonospora sp. M51
CCGATCCCCCGCGGCGCCTGTCCTACAGCTTCAAGCACCAGAAATTCGAAGAGCTCCGCGGCGAGCCGATCTCGCGCGTCGTCTTCACCATCGAACCGTTCGGCTCTCTCGTGCGTTTGACCGTGCTGCATGACGGCTTTGTCGAGGGCGGCAAATACCTCGGCGCCGTCTCCAATGGCTGGCCGGCGATCCTGTCCGGGCTGAAGAGCCTGCTCGAGACGGGGAAGGCGCCGCAGATCAAGATGGCGCCGCCAGCGCAGATGCTGGCGGCGTTGAAGGCGATGGGGATCAGGACGCCGTAGCGGTTGGAATCTGCGCGTTCATCGCTTCTTCTTCACCGGCGGTTGAATCTCGTCGATCTTGCTGCGGCAATCCCCTTCCGAGTCGTGCGGGCCCGAGACAAAGGTCCCGCTGACCT
>NZ_JAGPXZ010001542.1:0-418 GCF_018070305.1 Micromonospora sp. M51
TCACACCCTCCGCGCCGACCTTGGCCAGCAGTCCCGGAACACCACGCATCAGCCGGGTGTCGTCGGCCTGGGTGCCACCCACGATCTCCGGGTACGCCCGCATCGCGTCGGCCACGGCGCGCGGCACCGAGCCCGGCTCGGCGTCGACCAGCCGCAGGTACGCCCCGGCCAGGCCGGTCAGCGACACGGCGAGCACCGGGGCGCCGCAGCCGTCGACCCCCACCGCCGCCGCCTGCTCGCCGGTGAACTCCTCGATGGCGGCCCGCAACCGCTGCTGCAGCGGGTGCTCCGGCCGCCAGTAGCCGTCCCGCGGCCAACCGGCCGCCTCACAGGTCAGCAGCATCCCGCTGTGCTTGCCGGAGCAGTTCATCTGCACCCGACTCGGGCCGCCACCGGCGCGCAGCCCGGGAGGCGGTGC